>JANJUH010000450.1 GCA_024710675.1 Lysobacterales bacterium | reverse complement strand
CGCCATGGCCTCAACCCCGAGGCGGTGCAGCGCGCGGTGGCGATTGCGGTCGGCGGCGCCACGGCCGGCCAGCTCTTCGAGGGCGACCGCCGCTTCGACATCGTCGTGCGCCTGCCCGAAGCCTGGCGCAGCGATCCGGCGCGGCTGGCCGATCTGCCGATCCCGCTGCCAGCTCACGACCGCCACGCCGACGAGTCCTCGCGCCTGGCCAACTGGGCCAGTGGCGGGCCGGGCGTGGTGCCGCTGCGCGAACTGGCGCGGATCGAGATCAGCGAGGGCCCGAACCAGGTCAACCGCGAGAACGGCAAGCGCCGTGTGGTCATCAGCGCCAATGTGCGCGGGCGTGACCTCGGCGGCTTCGTCGCCGAGTTGCGCGGGCGCATCGAGGATGGCGTCGACATCCCGCCCGGTTACTGGGTCGGCTATGGCGGCACCTTCGAGCAGCTCGTCGCGGCCAGCCAGCGTCTCGGCCTCGTCGTGCCGCTGACGCTGGCGCTGATCTTCGCGCTGCTCTACGCCGCCTTCGGCTCCGGGCGCGATGCGCTGGTGGTCTACAGCGGCGTGCCGCTGGCGCTGACCGGCGGCGTGCTCGCGCTGTGGGTGCGCGAGCTGCCGCTGTCGATCTCGGCCGGCGTCGGCTTCATCGCGCTGTCGGGCGTCGCCGTGCTCAATGGCGTGGTGATGATCAGCTTCATCCGCCGCCTGCGCGAGCAGGGCGACCGCCTCGAGGACGCGATCCGCGACGGCGCCCTCGGCCGCCTGCGCCCGGTGCTGATGACCGCGCTGGTCGCCTCGCTCGGCTTCCTGCCGATGGCCCTCAACGTCGGCGCCGGCGCCGAAGTGCAGCGACCGCTGGCCACCGTGGTCATCGGAGGCATCCTCTCCTCTACGCTGCTGACCCTTCTGGTGCTGCCGGCGTTGTACCGGATGGTGCACGGGGGTAGGAGGGTGGAAGCTTGAAGAGCTCCTGTCCGCAAAGGACGCAAAGGACGCCAAGAAGAGCCAAGGCATTGAAGAAGGGGCCTGGCAACGGACCCGCGTTCCGCGTCTGAAGACGAGGGTTCCGGGGTCCAGCGAATAGGCCCTATTCTCTTGCTTCCCTTTGCGTCCTTTGCGTTCTTTGCGGACCAAAAGCGCTTTGAAGCCCCAGCCCCGGTCCCTCAGAACAAACCCACGGCCTTCGCGAACTCGCCCTCGGGCGTCGCCTCGACGGTGATCCGGCCGCCGCCCTCGGGATCGTCGAAGGCCAGCCGGAAGGCGTGCAGCAGCAGGCGATGGATGCCCAGGTGCATCCGGAACAGGCGGTTGTGCTCGCCCTTGCCGTAGTTCACATCGCCCACGATCGGGTGGCCCGAGTGCTTGGCGTGGCGGCGGATCTGGTGGTGGCGGCCGGTTTCGGGGCTGGCCTCGACCAGTGAATAGCGCGCCTCGGGGTAGCGGCCGACCGGGATCGGCAGCGTGAGGCGCCCGCGCGTCGTGAAGCGGGTCAGCGCCTCGAGCCTGCGGCCGCGGGCGTCCTCGACCGGCGCGTCAACGACGTAGGCGTCCTCGGTGTGGCCACGGACGACCGCGAGGTAGGTCTTCGCCACCGTGCGCGTCTCGAACTGCGCCGACAGCACGCGCGCGGTGTCGGCATCGAGCGCCAACAGCATCGCACCGCTGGTGGCGTGGTCGAGCCGGTGCACCGCATGCAGGCGCTGCACGCCGGTCTCCGCACGCAAGCGCGAGATCAGGGTGGCGTCCTGTGGTCCGGTGTAGCTGGATTCGTGCACCGACAGGCCGGCGGGCTTGTGCACCACCCACCAGCGCTCGCTGCGGGCGAGGATCTCGATCGGGACGGTGCTCAGCGCTTTTCCTCCATCAGGCCGACGAGGTTGCCGTCGGGATCCTTCAGGAAGCCGGTCCAGAGTTCGTGGTCCGGCATCCGCGCGGTGAGTTGCGGAGGGCGCTCGCCGTGCGCACCGCGGGCGACGATCGCGGCCCAGGTGGCTTCGACATCGGCGACCGCGTAATAGAGGATCGAGTTGGCACCGGCCTGGCCGGCGCCCTGCGGCGTCGACAGCATGATCCGCACGGCGCCAGCCTGCAGGAAGGCCAGTGTCGGCGCCGGCTGGAACAGGAAGGCGAGGCCAAGCTGGTCGCGGTAGAAAACGAGGGCGCGCTCGACATCGCTGACGGTGATCGCGACCTGGTGCAAGCTGGGCGACGATGACATCGGCGCGGTCTCCTTGGCGGCGTGTGGCAAGCAGGATACGCCCGCGGCGCCACTCAAGCGGGCCGCGTCGCGATCTCCCAGGCGGCGAGTGTCGCCAGCGCCTCTGCGCGGCTGCTGCCGCACATCCCGGGCTCCGGCCTCAGTTGCAAGCAGACCGCCGGTCGCTCGGGCAGCCCGAACAGACGGCAACGCCCGCCCTCGTCGAGCTGCACGCAGGGCACGCCAGCGGGTTTGCCCGCGGGCATGCCGGGGATCGGCGAGCTGATCGAGGGCGCGATGCAGCAGGCGGCGCAGCCGATGCGGCAGTCCATCAGCCGCCGGCCAGCAGGGCGCGCAATTCGGCGAGCACCGACGCGGGGTCCGGGCGCAGGCCGTGCCAGAGGCGGAAGGATTCGGCAGCCTGGCCGACCAGCATGCCCAAGCCATCGTGCGCCGCCGCCGCGCCGCGCGCACGGGCGAGGGCGAGAAAGGGCTCGGCCGCGGCGCCGTAGCCGAGGTCGTAGGCAATCGTGTGCGGCGCGATCAGGCCTGCGGGCAGAACGGGCAAGGATCCGCCGCGCGTCGCGCTGGTCGCCTGGATCAGCACGTCGGCCGGGCCGAGCGCGGCGAGCGTATCGAGCCCCCCGCCCGTGACCGGTCCGAGTGCGGCGAAATGCAGTGCCAGTTCCTCGGCCTTCTCCGGCGTGCGATTGGCGATGTGCAGGCGCGCGGGAGCTGCCGCCAACAGCGGCCCCAGGATGCCGCGCGTCGCGCCGCCCGCGCCGAGGACGACGATCGTGCGGCCGGCCAGCGGCACGCCCAGCCGTGCGAGGTCGCTCAGAAGGCCGATGCCATCGGTGTTGTCACCGCGCCACTGCCCGTCGGCCCGCCGGATCAGCGTGTTCACCGCCCCCGCCCGCGCCGCCGCCTCGCTGAGCTCCGCACAATGCCCCGCCGCGTACTCCTTCAGCGGCAGCGTCACGTTCGCCCCGCGCCCGCCGGCCTCACGGAAGTCCCAGAGGATCTCCATGAACTGCTCCGGCGGCGCATCGATCGCCACATAGCGCAGCGCGATCCCGGTCTGCTCGCCGAAACGCGCATGGATGAAGGGCGAACGCGAATGCGCGATCGGGTGGCCGAAGACGGCATAGAGGGGGGTGGTCATCGGCCCAGTCTAGCTGGCGGTGCGCGGAGAGTTCCGTGCGCGTAGGGTGTGGTGCGCAAAGCGCACCGCACCGTCGGAAGTTTCGGTCTTGCTGCAGGCTTCCCGCATCGCCGCCGGTGCGGTTCACTGCGTTCACCTCACCCTACAGCCAGCCCGTGCGGTTCGCTGCGCTCACCGGCACCCTACCCCCCGTATCCTTGGGCCCCGGTGCACGGGCGGTGGACACGATGGGGCTGAAGGTTCTGTTGATCGAGGATCAACGCGATCTGGCGGAGAGTGTCTGGGATTTCCTGGAGCGGCGCGGGCATGTGGTCGATCACGCGCTCGATGGCGCGCAGGGCTTGCGGATGGCACGCGAGGGGGATTTCGATGTGATCGTGCTCGATCTCGGCCTGCCGCGGATGGACGGGCTGGACGTCTGCGCGCGGCTGCGCGCCGAGGGGCGCGACGTGCCGGTATTGATGCTGACCGCGCGCGATACGCTGGACGACCGGCTGACGGGCTTCGGGCGTGGGGCGGACGATTACCTCGTCAAGCCCTTCGCGATGCTCGAACTCGAAGCGCGCGTGCGCAACCTGCATCGACGCCATCGTGGCAGCGAGGTCCTGCAGTGCGCGGATCTCGTTCTCGATGCGCGCAGTGGCGAGGCGACACGGGCGGGGCGGCTGCTACTGCTGTCGGCCCTGCAATCGCGTCTGCTGGAGACGCTGCTGCGCGCCAGCCCGGCGGTGGTGGACAGCGCGCGGCTGGCCGAGCGGGTCTGGGGCGAGGAGGCGCCGGGCATCGATGCGCTGCACAGCCTGGTGCGGGCGCTGCGCGCGGTGATCGACCGGCCCTTCGACCAGCCCTTGATCCGCACCGTGCATGGTATCGGCTATCGGCTGGGTGCGGATTCCGCGGCGGATTGATCGGGCGCCGGACTCGCGGCCGCGTATGGCGAGGGCAAGGCGGCGTGGAATTCAAGCACGAGGCCCATGGGCACGGCCGCCACGACCACGCCGAGGCGCTCGCCCAGCGACCGGGCCAGACGAATGCCAAAGCCGCGATCGGAGCGTTCCTGCCAGTCGGCGGCATCGATGCCTGCGACCTCGATCGCCAGCCGCGGGCCGGTGATCGAGAGTTCGATGGCGGCGACGCCGGGATGGTCGATGATGCTGCGCACGAGATTCAGCAGCAGGACCTCCACCCACGGCGCCGGCAAGGACAGTTCGGGGCCGGGGAGGCCGGCGGGTTGGGAGATGCGCACGCCGCGTGCATGGGCGCGGGACTGCAGGCTGCTGATCGCCCGGAGGAGTGGCTCGCCCAACGTGCAGCCCGGGCCGCTGGCTGGTGTGCCGCGTGCGCTCAGCAGCAGGCCGTCCAGCAGTTGCCCGAGTTCCTCCACCGCGCGATCGATGCGTTCGAGCCGGCGGCGGATCGGCGCCGGTGTGCCGGCGTCGTCGAGCAGCACCTCGGCGGCGCCGCGCAGCGAGGCCAGCGGCGAGCGCAACTCGTGGCTGGCATCGGCGAAAAAGCGTTCGCGATCGTGCTCGGCGGCGGGCCGCCCCGGTTGATAGGAATAAAGCGACTGGCCGACCCCGCGCCGCCAACGGTGGTGCAGGCCGGGGGGCAGCGGCCGCGGCGCGGGTGGGGCGGGCAGCGTCTCGATGTGCCCGG
>JANJUH010000334.1 GCA_024710675.1 Lysobacterales bacterium | reverse complement strand
AGGAGCGCGGCCTCCCACCACACCCCCGCGGCGCGGCAGGCCCGCGCCAAGCTCCTCCCGGACGAGGTCGACCCGCCGGGCAGCCCGCCGCGGCCCCAGATCGTCATCGACGGGATCATGCAGTTGCAGGACAAGATCGCCAGCCAGCGCCACCCGATCCTGACCAAGGACTTCTGACGATGGCCGCCGCGCTCTTCGACCGCATCGCGCAGGCCTTCGGGCTGGAGGCGCCCGAGATCGCCCACGGCGTGTTCGTGCTGCACACCGAGGCCGCGAACCTGGAAGCCTCGGTGCGGCGCCTGAAGGACGAGTTCGGCTTCGACCTCTTCCTCGACGTGACCGCGGTCGACTGGCCGGACCGGCAGCCACGCTTCGACGTGGTCTACCACTTCTATTCGACCCGCGACTTCGTCCGGGTGCGCCTGAAGACCAGGGTGCCAGAGTCCGATCCGACGGTCTCGACGCTGGTGCACCTCTACGGCTCGGCCGCCTGCATGGAGCGCGAGTGCCACGAGATGTACGGCATCCACTTCGCCGGCAACAATGATCTGCGGCCGATGCTGCTGTACGAAGGATTCGTCGGCCACCCGTTGCGCAAGGACTACCCGAAGACGCAGGAGCAGCCGCTCGTGGCCTATCGGGAGAACCACCCGTGAGGCCGCCCTCGCCCGTGCTGCCGAACCCGATCCGGCCGGCCTTCACCGAAGGCTCCACGCCGGGCTCGATGATCATCAACATCGGCCCCTCGCACCCGGCCACGCATGGCACCATCCAGATCGTCGCCGAGATCTCCGGCGAGCGCGTGATCCGCAGCGATGTGCACTGCGGCTACCTGCACCGCGGCTTCGAGAAGGAGTGCGAGGCGCACAACTGGCACAACCTGATCCCCTACACCGACCGCCTGAACTACTGTTCCGGGCTGATCAACAACTTCGCCTACTGCGAGGCAGTCGAGAAGCTGATGGCGATCGAGGTGCCGCGCCGCGCGGTGCTGCTGCGCACGCTGCTGTCGGAGTACTCACGGATCGCCGACCACCTGACCTGTGTCGCCGCCGCGCTGATGGAACTCGGCGCGATGACGGCATTCCTGTACCTGATCACACTGCGTGACTGGATCTACGAGCACCTGGCCGATCTCACCGGCGCCCGCCTGACCCATTCCTACGGGCGCATCGGCGGCCTGGCGCGCGACCTGCCCGAGGGCTGGCTGACGCGCCTGTCCTGGGTGCTCGACCAGATGGACACCTACCTGGGCCGCGTCCATGGCCTCGTCGACCGCAACCGCATCTTCATCGACCGCATGCGCGACATCGCCGTGCTGACGCCGGCCGAGGCGATCCACTGGGGCTACACCGGCCCGGTGCTGCGCTCGACCGGCGCGCCGCGCGATCTGCGCAAGGACACGCCCTACCTGGCCTATGGCGAACTCGACTTCGAGGTGCCGGTCGGCATCAAGGGCGACAACTACGACCGCTACTACGTGCGGATGTGCGAGATGGACGAGTCCGCGCACCTGATCCGCCAGTGCGTAGCGCGCCTCGAACCCGGCCCGGTGATGGTCGACGACCCGCGCTGCGCACTGCCCGACAAGGCCCGCGTCTACAGCGAGATCGAGTCGCTGATCAATCACTTCAAGCTGGTCGTCGACGGCCCGCAGGTGCCGCCGGGCGAGGTCTATTCCGCGCAGGAAGGCCCGAACGGCGAGCTCGGCTTCTACATCGTCAGCGTCGGTGGCGGCACGCCGTGGAAGATCCACGTGCGCGCGCCGAGCTTCGTCCACGTCGGCGGCATGTCGAAGATGCTCGACGGCTACCAGCTCGCCGACATCGTGCCCACCTTCGGCTCGGTCAACATGATCGGCGGGGAGTGCGACCGATGAGCCTGGTCGAGCACCTCCGCCCCGAATTCGACGCGCTGCGGGCGCGCTATCCGGAAGGCTTCGACTCCTCGCTGGTGCTGCCCTGCCTGCACCGGATCCAGCACGAGCGCGGTTTCATCGCCGCCGAGGACGTCAAGCCGCTCGCCGAGTACCTCGGCGTGCCGGCGATCCAGATCGAGGAAGTGCTGGCTTTCTACAGCCAGTTCCGGCGCCAGCCGGTGGGTCGCTGGTACCTGCAGTTCTGCCGCAACGTCGCCTGCTCGATGAAGGGCGCCGAGCGCCTGATCCGGCACGCCGGCGACAAGCTCGGCATCCGTCCCGGCGAGACCACCGCCGATGGGCGCTGCACGCTCGACACCGTCGAATGCCTGGGCTCCTGCGGCACCGCGCCGATGATGATGGTCAACGGCCGCTACGTGGAGAACCTCTCGGTCGAATCTGTCGACCGCCTGCTCGGGGAGCTCGAATAGCCATGCCCGGGCGCCAGCTCTTCATGACCTTCCCGGTGACGGCGTCCTCGCACACGCTCGTCGAGTACCAGGCCCGCGGTGGCTACGCGAGCCTGAAGAAGGCGCTCGGCATGAGCCCGAAGGACGTGGTGCGCGAAGTCACGCAGGCCGGCATCCAGGGCCGTGGCGGCGCCGCCTTCGAGGTCGGGCGCAAGTGGGCGGTGATCCAGTACGACGATGGCCAGCCGCACTACCTGATCGCCAATGCCGACGAGGGCGAGCCCGGCACCTTCAAGGATCGCTGGATCCTCGAGAACGCCCCGCACCTGCTGGTCGAGGGCATGCTGATCTCGGCCTGGGCGCTCAATGTGCGCCACGCCTTCATCTACATCCGCGGCGAGTTCGATTTGCCCTACCGGCGCATCCAGGGTGCGATCGACGAAGCGCGCGCGGCCGGACTGTGCGGCGAGCACATCCTCGGCACCGGCTTCTCGTGCGAGCTGATTGTCCACCGCGGCGCGGGCGCCTATGTCGCCGGTGAAGCCTCGGGCCTGCTGACCTCGCTCGAGGGCAAGAAGAGCTATCCGCGCAACCGACCACCGCGGCTTACGGTGCGCGGCCTCTACCAGCGCCCGACCGTGGTCAACAACGTCGAGTCGCTGTCCAACGTCGCGCTGATCCTCGGCATCGGCGCCGAGGCCTATCGGGCGATCGGCACGCCGAAGAGTCCGGGCACGCGGCTGTTCTCGGTCTCCGGGCATATCGCGAAGCCCGGCGTCTATGAGGTCGAGATGGGCTACCCGTGGAAG
>JANJUH010000313.1 GCA_024710675.1 Lysobacterales bacterium | reverse complement strand
TAGTTCACGGTCACCGGGCTCGCGGGCGCCGGCTGGGCCGACAGGGTCACGGTGAACTCGGCCACGGTGCTGCCCGCGCCGGTGCCTTCGATGACGCTGGTGCCTGCGATCGTGAGCGTCGGCACATCGTCGTTGAGAATGGTCCCGATGCCGGTGGCCAGCGTGGGCGGCAGGCCTTCCGGCGCCACCGCACCGCCGTCGGCGACCACCACCGAGAAGGTCTCGTCAGCTTCCAGCGTGGTGTCGCCATTGACCTGGATCGTCACCGGCTGCTCGGTCTCGCCCACCGCGAAATTGACGAACAGCGGAGTGCCCGGGGAGATCGCGGTGTAGTCGTCCGGCGCCGTCGCCGTGCCGTCCTGGGTGTACACGCGATACTGCAGCGGCGTCACGGCAGGCGCGCTCAGGCTCAGCGTGAACTGGAACGGAGTCGGGCCGGCGTTGCCTTCGGCCAGGGTCACATCGTCGATGGACACCGTGATCGGTTCATCGTCGTCGATGATGGTGCCGACAGCGCTGGCACTGAAGATGTCGCACTCGAAGGGCTCGCCGAAGGTCTCGACGACGAACTGCTCGTCGTCCTCCGGGAGCGTGTCGCCGATGACCTGCACCTCGAAGGTCGCTTGGGTCTGCATCGCCGGGATCGTGACCTGGGCGGTGGCATTGACGAAGTCCACGTCCGGCGTCGCCGGCGTTCCCGGTGGCACGCCGAAGATCTCGACACCGAACTGGCAGTCGCTGGCAATCGGCTCCGAGAGCGTGGCGGTGAACACCATCGGGGTGTTGCCCATGTCGCCTTCGACGACCGAGGCGTTGGCGATGCTGACCGTCGCGATGTCGTCGTTGTCGACGAAGACGGTGACCCGGCGTGTCCCCAGGTTGCCTGCGGAGGCCGGGCCCAAGTCGAGGTAGAACTCCTCGTTGTCTTCCGGCGTGCTGTCGGCATTGACCGTCAGGTCGATGAAGCCCGAGTTGGCCCCGGCCGCGATGGTCAGCGTGCCACTGGCCGCGACGTAATCGCCATCGGCGACGGTGGCCGTGCCATCGGCGGTCGCGTAGGGAAGCGCGATGCCACCGGAGGGCGCCGGCGCGCTGAGCACCACCTCGACCGTGAAGGTGGTGGTGCCGCCGGTGCCCTCGAGGTCGAAGACATCGTCGGCGCTGATCGCCGGGGCCGTTGCCGGATCGAGGCAGCCGGTGGTGCCGGAGACGTTGGCGAAGCCCGGCGAGCTGCAGCGCAGAGCGAAGTCGGCGTTGTTGTTGTTGCTGTCGGTGCCGTCGGGGAGGCGGGAGAGGGCGGTGAAACTCACGGTCCCGTCGGTGGCAACGGTACCCGTGCCCTCGGTGTACGGGGCGCCGGTGTTCCCGCCGTAGGACACCGCATCGACCAGCACGCCGGACAGGCGCAGGCCAATCGCGTCCGGATTGCCGTTCTGGATGAAGTTGGTATCCGGGCCATCGTCGAGATCGCAGTTGGGGACTGTGGCCGCATTGGCGCAGATCACATAGTAGTCACCGGCCGCCAATGACACGTTGGGCAGATCGATCGTGTCGTATACGGCGGCGCCGCCACCATTGCCGTTCACCAGCTCGACCGTGTAGCTGTCCAGATTCACGGCCGCCGACCCGGCGTTGTACAGCTCCAGATACTCGGCGGTGTCGGTGCCCACCTGGTCGTAGTCGACCTCGTTGATCACCACCTGGGCCGGGCTGGCTGCGGCATAGCTGAGGGCGAGCGCGGCGAGCGCGGTCGAAAGGCGCGAGGCGGCCATGGATGATCGATGTCCTGCGGATTCCGGTGCCCGGATGATCGCCGCGTTTCGTTGCAGCCACAATTGCGGATCAGATTCCAAGCCGCCGTAGGCGCGCCCTCGGGCGCGATACGGCTTGCCGCGAGGCCTTTTTCGCGCGCAGGGCGCGCTCCTACGACGGGGTGGTGTCCAGACTCAGCCCCGCCCTGGCGTTCCCGCTGGCGGAATGGTCTCGGCCTCGGGTTGCACGACCGGTTCCTCCTGCAGGCGATCGAGCAGGTGACCGAGCGCGGCCTCGAGCTGGGCATCGCCACCCTTGCCGGTGGCCAGCGGCAGGTTCTCGACCTGGATGTCGGGCTCGACGCCCCAGCCCTCGATCATCCAGCGACCCTGCCGGTCGAACTGGCCGAACTCGGCGATGCGCGCGAGGCCGCCGTCGGCCAGGCGGTTGCGATCGGACAGCCAGATGCCGGCGCCGGCGGTACGCATGCCGATCACCGGGCCGAGGCCGAGGGCCTTGACGCCGGCGGCGAAGGTCTCGCCATCGGAATAGGTCAGTTCGTCGGCCAGCACCACGAGGTGGCCGCGGAAGCTCTGCTGCTGGTTCCAGTAGGGCGTGCCGCCGACCGGTTTCCAGAAGGCCCAGGCGCGCTTGAGCAGCTTTTCGATGACCCAGGCGTCGATGTTGCCGCCGCGGTTGCGGCGGACGTCGATGATCAGGCCCTCGCGATCGAACTGGGCGTAGAACTCGCGGACGAAGCTGGCCATGTCACCCGAGCCCATCGCGCGCAGGTGCAGGTAGCCGATGCGCCCGCCGGCCGCGGCCTGCACGCGCTCGCGCGTGGCCTGCACCCAGTCGCCGTAGCGCAGGCTGGCATCCTGATCGGCGGCGATGGGCACGACCACGGTGCGATGGGTCTTGCCGCCGCGTGCCAGCTCCAGCAGGACCTGCTGGCCGGCCTGGGCACGCAGCGCCAGCGCCACGTCCGCCTCACGGTCAATGCGCCGGCCATTGATGGCCACGATGCGATCGCCGGCGCGCGCATCCACGCCGGGCTGCGCCAGCGGGGCGCGCTCCGAGGGCAGTTCGGGATCGCTGGCGTGGATGCGCTCGATGACCACGCCCTCATCGCTGCTGCGCAGCGTGGCGCCGAGGAAGGCCGGCGCAACCGCCTCGGGATCGGCGCGCAGCTCGCCACCACGCACCTGCGAGTGCAGGATCGACAGCGGTGCGATCATCTGCCCGAGCAGGTCGTCCAGTTCGGTGCGATCGGCGACACGAGAGACCAACGGCGCGAAGCGCGCGCGCTGCGCCTCCCAGTCCACGCCGCGCAGCGCCGGATCGAAGGAGAAGGCGCGGTGCATGCGCCAGGCGTCGTCGAACATCTGCTGCCATTCCTGCTCAGGGTCTATCGCCAGCGCCCAGTCGGCCAGCCGCACCTGGGCCTTGGAGACGTCCGCCGGCGCCTTGGCACCGGCATCGACGATCAGGATCTCGCCCGGGGCTTGCGGAGCAGCGGGATCGCTGCCGGGCTTGATCAGCAGCAGCTTCTTGCCGTCGGCCGAGAGCTGGAAGTCGGCGAGATCACCCATGAAAGTGTCCGCGGGCGCGCCCTGGTTGCCGATCGCGAGGGTCTTCAGCTCGGCCTTGGCGCCGGGTGCCGACGGCCGGTCGAGCAGGTACAGGCGTTCGCCGTCAAGGGCGAGTTCCGAGTAGTTCCCGGCGGCCAGCGGCACCTCGAAGAGACGATCGGCCAGCCCCTCCCACTCGATCCGCACTTCGGCCCCGGCCTTGGCATCGTCCGCAGTCTTCGGGGCCAGTTCGTCGGCCGGCAGGAAGGGGAAGCGCTGGCCCGCGGCGAGCGCGATCGCGTAGACCTTGGTGCGGCGATCGTAGAAGGGCCCGGTGTTGCGATCGCCCCACGGACCGCCGGGCACCCCCTGGAAGCTGCGGTTCGACAGGAAGTACAGCCAGCGACCGTCGCGCGAGAAGGCCGGGTCGAAGCTCTCGTAGCGATCGGAGCTCAGCGTGGCCTTGCGGCCGCTGGCGACCTCGACCAGCACGATCTGGTTCAGCAGGCGCCGGCTGTCGGCGCGCGCCAGCGCCAGCAGCTTGCCGTCGGCCGACCAGACGATGGAGCCATAGACGCGATCGGCCGCCACCGGCGACTGGTCCAGGAGCTTGGTGCCGCCCTTCTCGAGATCCGTGAGCCACAGCCGTCCACGCTTGTCGTCGTGGGCCAGCCAGCGGCCGGTCGGATCAGGCACGAGGCGCCAACGGTGGGCATCGCCGCCTTTCGTCAGTGCCTCGCCGCCGGCCGAGCCGTCGGCCGGCAGGCGCCAGACTTCCGAGCCCGTGCCCTCGTCGACGATCGCGTACACCCAGCGGCCATCGACCGAGGGCACCGCCGAGCGCAGGCGCGCGGTCGCGGGCGCCGCGATCTCGACGCGCCGCAGCGGCCCGGTGCCGGCCAGCGCCGCGCCGCCGCGCGCCGTCACCGCGACACGGCTGCCGTCGGCGGCCAGTTGCAGATCGTTGAGGAAGGCGAGCGGCTTTTTCAGATGCCGCTCGCGGCGCTGCTCGAAATCCGAGGCCAGCGTGATCTCGAGCTTGCGGTCGCTGCGCGCCGAGAGGTCGAACAGCCGCAGGTCCGCGCCATGCTGGTAGACGACACGGTTGCCGTCGATCGCCGCGCCGCGCACCTCGAAATCGGCATGGCGCGTCAGCGCTTCCGGCGCGCCCTCGCCAGCCGGCAGCAGCCAGAGGTTGGACAGGCCCTCGATGTCGGCCGTGACGACCAGGCGATCGTTCCAGGCGAGCGGCGCAGTGAGATTGGCGTTCCAGCCATCGCCGATCGGCGTCGCCTCGGTCGTTTCGTCGCCTGTCCAGCGCCAGAGCCGCGCGCGGGCGCCGCCGCGATAGCCGTGGGCGTTGTCGGTGCTGATCTTGAGGCCAAAGCGGGTGAACCACAGGGCGCCGTCGGCGGCCGGCGTGGCATCGGTGACCTGGGCGAGCGGCCACTGCCGCACAGCGCCGTCCGTGCCGATCGCGCGCAGCACGCGATGGTGGGTCGGACCGACCACCGCATCGCTGGAGTAGAGGATCCCGAGCTCGGCATGCCAGCCCTGCACGAAGATGCGGCCGCCGTGGAAAGTCAGTCGTTCGGGTTCGCCGCCTGCCAGCGGCATACGGTAGAGCTCCGGCGCGCCGTCGTAGGCGGCGACGAAGGCGACATTGCGGCCATCGGGCGACAGCACCGCCTGCGATTCCTCGGCCGGGTGCGTGGTCAGCCGGCGTGCCTGGCCGCCGCTCGCTGCGACGCTCCAGAGATCACCCTCCGCGGTGAAGACGATGGTGTCGCCGCGGATCGCCGGTTCGCGGTAATAGCCGGGCGAAGCGATCGCCGGAGCTGCCAAGAGCGTGGCGAGCAGCAGGGTGAGCGGTGTGCGCATCGACAGCCTCCGTGACGGCGAGCGCGCGAGTGTAAGCCCGCAGCCGCATCGATCCCGTGTGCCGATGGTCAGGCCGCCGCGATGTGACAGGCGCTCCCGTAGCCCGCGTTGACCGCCTCCGGCGGGCTACGCGGGGAGGGTTTGCCGCAGGCCCATGCGGGAACCGCACCTCAGGCTGCCGCCGGCTGCGCCAGCCCGAGCAACCGCCGGTAGCTGATCGCTTCTGCCAGATGCGCGCCATCGGGTTGTTCGGCGCCGGACAAGTCGGCCAATGTGCGGGCGACCCGCAGGATGCGGTGGTAGGCGCGGGCCGACAGGCGCAGTTTCTCGACGGCGGTTTCCACGAGGCGCTGCCCGGCCGTGTCGAGCCGACAGCGCGCTTCCAGTTCACGACTTCCCAGCGCCGCATTCGGCTTGCCCTGGCGCGCGAGCTGGCGAATGCGTGCCGCGACTACCCGTTCGCGCACGCTGGCACTGCTCTCGCCCGGAGGGGATGCGGCCGAGAGCGCGCGGATCGGCTGGCGCGGGACCTCGATCAGGAGGTCGATGCGATCGAGCAGCGGGCCTGACACCCGTCCGCGATAGCGATTGACGATGTCCGGCGAGCAGCGGCACTGGCCCGAGGGATCGCCGGCATAGCCGCAGGGGCAGGGATTCATCGCCGCGACGAGCTGGAAGCGCGCCGGGAACTCGGCCTGGCGGGCGGCGCGCGAGATCACGATGTGACCGGATTCGAGCGGCTCGCGCAGCACTTCGAGCACGCTGCGGCTCCACTCGGTCAGCTCGTCGAGGAACAGCACGCCGTGGTGCGCCAGCGAGACTTCGCCGGGCCGCGGATGTCCGCCGCCGCCGGCGAGCGCCACGCCCGAGGCGGTGTGATGCGGCGCGCGGAAGGGGCGGGTGCGGAAGCGGGCCGGTTCGAGCCCGAGGCCGGCGACCGAAGACACCGCCGCCACCTGCAACGCCTCCTCGTCGCCCAGCGGCGGCAGGATCCCCGGCAGCCGCGAGGCCAGCAGCGTCTTGCCCGAGCCGGGTGGTCCCACCATCAGCAGGTGGTGGCCGCCGGCCGCCGCGACCTCCAGCGCCCGCCGCGCGGCGAGCTGGCCGCGCACATCGGCCAGGTCGGGCATGGCGGCGTCATGTGCGGCCTCGGGCACCGCGGTCACGCAGGGCACCAGAGGCCGCACGCCGCGCAGGTGCGAAACGACGGCTAGCAGGTGATCGGCCGCCAGTGCGGAGCCATCCCCGAGCAGCCCCGCTTCGCCCGCATTCGCGGCCGGCACCACGGCCACGCGACCCGCCGCCCGCGCCTGCAGCACCGCCGGCAAGGCCCCGCGGATCGCGCGCACATCACCGGACAGCGCCAGCTCGCCGAGGAACTCGTGGCGGTTCAGCGGCTCATCGGGCAACTGGCGGGTGGCGGCGAGGATGCCGAGCGCGATCGGGAGGTCGAAACGCCCGCCTTCCTTGGGCAGGTCGGCCGGCGACAAGTTGACGGTGAAGCGTGCCGGCGGGATGTCGAAGCCCGAGGTCAGCAGTGCGGCGCGGACGCGATCGCGACTCTCGCGCACCTCAGCCTCGGGGAGCCCCACGATGCCGATGCCCGGCATGCCGCCCGACATGTGCACCTCGACGCCGACCGGTGGCGCCTCGACCCCGAGTCCGGCGCGCGAATGGATGAGGGCGAGGCCCATGGCGACGCTGCGCTGCGAACTTCCACGACTGGCCGGCTCAAGCCGCCGGTTCCTGGCGCTCCAGCTCGGCGAGCTGGCGCTCCAGCGCTTCCAGTTTTTCACGGGTCCGCAGCAGCACCTTCTTCTGCACCTCGAACTCCTCGCGCGTCACCAGGTCGAGCTTCTGCAGCCCGGCCTGCAGCGCGGCGCGGAAGTTCTTCTCCAGATCCGCCCGCGCCTCGCCCAGCGAGGGCGGCAGCAGTGCGCCGAGGCGCTGGCTCAGGTCTTCGAGGGCACGGGTGTCGATGGCCATGGCAGGATTCCTTGCTCGTCAATGGCGCCAGTCTAGGCGCTCCGGCGCGTCGGCGCCGTCAGGGATCCTCGCGACGTGGGGTAGGGGATTTCCTACGGCACGAGCGATGTGTCCCTCACTTCCCGATGCAAAACCGCCCGAAGATCTCCCCCAGCAGCTCGTCCGGCTGCATGCGCCCGGTGATCTCGCCCAGGGCGTCGTGGGCGCGGCGGAGGTCTTCGGCGGCGAGTTCGCCGCGGCCGTGACCGAGGGCCTCTGTGCGGGCGGATTCGAGGTGGGTGGCGGCGCGGGCGAGGGCGTCGAGGTGGCGCTGTCTGGCGCTGAAGGCGCCTTCGCTGCCTTCGCTGAGGCCGGCGGCTGCCCTTAGTGCCTGGCGGAGCTGGTCGAGTCCGGCGCCGGTAGGGGCGGTGAGGTGGACGTGCGTGCCGTCGCTGCGGCCTTCGCTGCGCGGCTCGCCGCCGGCGAGGTCGAGCTTGTTGTGGACGACGAGGCGCGGTACGCCGGCAAGCGCGGGCAGGGCGGCGGCGGGATCGACAGGCGGCACATCGGTCGCGCTGCCATCGACCACCCAGAGCACCAGGTCGGCGCGTTCGGCTTCGCGGCCGGCGCGGGCCACGCCTTCGCGTTCGACGAGGTCCGCGGTCTCGCGTAGGCCGGCGGTGTCGACGATGGTCAGCGGCAGGCCGTCGACTTCGATGCGCTCGTGCAGCGTGTCGCGGGTGGTGCCGGCAATCGGCGTGACGATCGCGCGCTCGTGGCCGGCCAGCGCGTTCAGCAGGCTGGACTTGCCGACATTGGGCTCGCCGAGGATCACCACATGCAGGCCATCGACGAGCACGCGGCCGCGCTGCGCGGCGGCGCGCAGTTGACCAAGGGTGGTTGCGGCGGCGGCAAAGCGTTGCGCGAGTTCTTCCGAGGCCAGGAAGTCGATCTCCTCCTCGGGAAAATCGATCGCGGCCTCGACCCAGACGCGCAGCTCGATCATCTGTTGCGCGAGCGCGTCGACGGCGCGGCTGAACTCGCCATCGAGCGAGCGGCGCGCGGCGCGCGCGGCAGCCTCCGAGCCGGCGGCGATCAGGTCGGCCACGGCTTCGGCCTGCGCGAGGTCTAGCTTGCCTTCGAGATACGCCCGTTCGGAGTACTCGCCGGGCCGTGCCACGCGGGCGCCAAGTTCCAGGCAGCGCGCGAGCAGGCGCGCCAGCGCCTGCGGCGAACCGTGCGCCTGCAGCTCGACGACATCTTCGCCGGTATAGGAGTGCGGAGCCGGGAAGGCGATCAGCAGGCCATCGTCGATGGGCTCGCCGACAGCGTCACGGAACAGGGCGCGATGGGCGTGGCGCGGGCGCGGCGGTTTGCCGAGCAAGTGTTCGGCGATCGCCAGTGAATCCGGCCCCGACAGGCGCACGACACCGATGCCACCGGCGCCGGGCGGCGTGGCGATGGCGGCAATGGTGTCGCGGGGCTGTGGCATGGCTTGCGCCGGTGCGTCGATGGGCCGCAGGCTGCGGCCCCCGATGTCGATCCGCCTACTTCTCGGCCTCGACGCGCTTCATGATGACGATCTGCTGGACCAGGCCGAGTACGCCATTGGCCAGCCAGTACAGCACCAGGCCCGAGGGGAAGAAGGCGAACAGCACGCCGAAGACCAGCGGCATCGACTGCAGCACCTTGCGCTGCACCGGGTCCATGCCCGGCGTCGGCGACAGCCGCTGCGTGTACCACATGACCACCGCGTTCAAGAGCGGCAGCACGAAGTACGGATCCTTGACCGAGAGGTCCTGGATCCAGCCGAAGAAGGGCGCCTGGCGCAGCTCGACCGCTTCGAAGATCACCCAGTACAGCGCAAAGAAGACCGGGATCTGCACCAGGATCGGCAGGCAGCCGCCGAGCGGGTTGACCTTCTCCTGCTTGAACAGGTCCATCTGCGCCTGCGCCATCTTCTGGCGGTCGTCACCGAAGCGCTCCTTCAATGCCTCGAGACGCGGCTGCAGCTTGCGCATGCGCGCCATCGAGCGGTACTGCGCCTCACTGAGCCGGTAGAAGGCGAGCTTGATCAGCAGGGTCAGGATGATGATCGCCACGCCCCAGTTGCCAACAAGCTTGTGGATCCAGCTCATCAGCCAGAACAGCGGCTGGGCGATGAAGGCCACCATGCCGTAGTCGACCGTGTACTGCAGGCCGGGTGCCACTTCGGGCAGCAGGCTCTGCAGCTTGGGCCCGAGATACAGGCGCGCGCCGATGCTCTGGCTGGCGCCGGGCGCCACCTCGAAGGCCGGACTCATCTGGCGCATCAAAAAGCGCGTCGGCATGAAGCCCGAGCCCGGCAGGATCGCCGTCTCGTAACTGGTCTGCTCGGTTGCATCGGGGATGTAGGCGCCGACGAAATAGTGCTGCTGCATCGCCGACCAGCCGCCGGCGAAGGTGCGCCGGAAGGGCTCCTCGGCGAAATCGTCGAAGGGCAGCTTCTGGAACATCTCGTCGGGGCTGTAGACGGCCGCGCCGACGAAGGCATAGAGCTCGGGATCGTTGAAGGCGAAGGCGCTCGGCTTCGGCGGCGGTACGCGTTGCATCTGCCGGTACTGGCTGCCGCGCCAGGGCGCTGCGCTCTGGTTGTCGATCTCATGGCGAATCGAGAGCGCGTAGCTGCCGCGTTCGAGGCGCAGGATCTTGCGCACCGTCAGGCCTTCGCCGTCGCTCCATGTGAATGGTACTTCGAGCACGGACTGACCGTCGGCGAGCGCGAAGGCATCGCCATCGATCTGGAATTCGGTGGTGTGGTCGGGCGCCTTGCGCTCGCTCGCCACCAGGCCCGACTGCGCGATGAAGTAACGCTGTGCGTCCTGGTTGAGCAGCTTCACCGCGACATCGCGGCGCTCGAGGCTGACTGGGTAGCCGGGCAACTCGGCTTCGAGGATCTCGGCGCCGCGCGTCGAGACGGTCAGGCGCAGCACATCGCTCTCGATGCGCACCAGGCGGCCGGCTTCTGCGGCGGGCTGGCCGGCGGCTGGCACGGCAGGCGTGGCCGCCGGTTCAGCAGGCGCGGCCGGGACATCGGCAGGCGCACTCGGCGCGGCAGCGGTCGTCGGAACGCCATCATCACCGACCGCGGCGGGTGTGGCCGGCGTCGTCGACAGCGGCACTTCGGCCGGGCGCGGGCCGTAGTCCTTTTCCCATGCAACCCACAGTTGCAGTCCGACGAGGAGCAGGCCGGCCAGCAGGAAGAAACGAAGGTGGTTCATGGCGAGGGATTCTGTCCGGTTGGGGCCGGCACGCTGGCGCCGGCAGCAATGCGGTCGAGCACGC
>JANJUH010000308.1 GCA_024710675.1 Lysobacterales bacterium | reverse complement strand
TACGCGGTGGCGGCGATCGCCTTCGGCGCCAAGCCGATGAGCGAGCGCGTCAGCCGTGGCGCCTTCCTGCTCTACCTCCTGTTCCTGCAGCTCGCCAGCGCGCATCACCTGCTCGCCGATCCGGGCATGAGCACCGAGTGGAAGGTCGTCAACACCAGCTACTTCATGTACTTCGCGGTGCTGGCCTCGATGATCCACGGCCTGACGATCCCCGGTGCGATGGAAGTCGCGCAGCGCGCCAAGGGTTACAACAAGGGCCTGTTCGAGTGGCTGCGCAAGGCGCCGTGGGACAACCCGACCTTCTCGGGCGTGTTCATCTCGATCATCGGCTTCGGCTTTTTGGGCGGCATCTCGGGCGTGATGATGGGCACCGAGCAGCTCAACATGATCATCCACAACACGATCTACGTTCCCGGGCATTTCCACGCCACGGTCGTGGTCGGCACCACGCTCTCCTTCATGGCGCTGACCTACTACCTGATCCCGGTGCTGTTCCGTCGCGAGATGATCTCCCCGACCCTGGCGAAGTGGCAGCCCTACCTGTTCGGCCTGTCGATGTACTTCTTCTGCCTGGTGATGATGGGCGCCGGCACCCTCGGCGTCTCGCGCCGGCACTGGGACATGGCCTTCAGCGGCAACGCGCTGGCCTACGAGTGGCCGGGTGCCGCCTACCTGATGATGGGCCTCGTCGGCATCGCCGGCATCGTCGCGATCGTCGGCGGCGCGCTCTACATCTACATCACGGTCGGCTCGCTGCTGTGGGGCAAGCGCCTCGATCAGGGCAAGGCCGAGAGCACGCCGACGCCGATCCCGCCGACCGCCCCCACCGTCGCCGTGCAGAGCTACGGTTCGATGGGCTTCGCGGCGCCGGGGACCTTCGTGCTGGCGATGATCTTCCTGGTCTCCTTCGTCCTCTACTACTTCATCAACTGGAAGTACCTGTCCACGCTGTGGGGTCTGAGCTGACCCCGGAAAGTCGCCGCGACGCGAGGTCGCGAGCGCAAGGGGCGGCCGGTCCGGAGCACGTCCGGACCGGCCAGCCCGGCAGGCCAACATCGTCGTTCGATCACCGGAGAGAGACCATGAACACCGTCGCGCTGACCGAGGTCCGCTCTCCGGCCGCATTGCTTCGCGATGTGGTCTCGCTGTTCAAACTGCGCATCGGGGTGCTGATCACGATCACCGCGCTGGCCGGCTACGTGGTCACGCCCGGACACCAGGCCAGCGCCACGGGCGTGCTGGTGCTGGCGCTGGCGACGCTGATCGCCTCGGCCGCGGCCGGTGCCTTCAACCAGTGGTGGGAGCGCGACAGCGATCGCCTGATGGCGCGCACCCGCGGCCGTGCCTTCGTCACCGGCGCACTGCCGCAGCATCCGGCCTGGTTGCTGCTGATGGCGGTGATGGCCGCCGGCGCGCTGACCGCCGCAGCCGTCTTCGTCAATCCGCTGGCTGCCTTCTGGATCGGCATGGGCGCCTTCTTCTACGCGATCGTCTACACGGTGTGGCTGAAGCGCCGCAGCTGGCTCAACATCGTCATCGGCGGGCTCTCTGGCAGCTTCGCGGTGCTCGCGGGCGCCGCCGCCTCCAGTCCCGATGGCGGGCCGCTGCCCTGGCTCTTCGCCTGGATCCTTTTCCTGTGGACGCCGCCGCACTTCTGGAGCCTGGCGATCGCCGGGCGTGCCGATTACGCCGCGGCCGGCATCCCGATGCTGCCGGTGGTGGTCGGCGATGCCCGCGCGGCGCGCATCGTCCACGCCAGCACCTGGCTGCTGGTGCTCTCCTCGCTGCTGCCGGCCGCCTTCGGCGCGGGCCCCGTGTACCTGGTCTGCGCGCTGGCGGGCGGCGCCTTCTTCCTGCAACGCTCGGCGCGCCTGGCCCGTGCACCCGATCGCAGCCGTGCGATCCAGAGCTTCCTCGGCTCGCTGGTGCAGTTGAGTGCGGTGCTCGTCGGCGCCTGCCTCGACGTGGCGCTGCGCTGATCATGGTCCGACTCGCCGCCCTCGTGCTGGCCAGCCTGCTCGGCGGCGCGGCGGTGGCGCAGGCGCCGGCCCCGGATCCGGCTCCCTTCGGACTCGACCAGCGCGAGGCGATCAGCGCCAGCCGCGCGGTGATCGGCAGCACGCCGCGCGATTACGCCTTTGTCGACAGCCAGGGTCGCGCGCGCCGCCTCGCCGAGTTCCGCGGCCAGCCGGTGCTGTTGAACTTCGTCTACACCGGCTGCTTCAAGGTCTGCCCGACCTCCGCGCGCGCACTGCGCCAGGCGGTGGTCGGCATGCGCGAGCGCTTCGGCACGCGTCAGTTCCAGATCGTCAGCATCGGTTTCGACCAGCCCACCGACTCGCCGATGGCGATGCGCGATTTCGCCGCGCGCCAGCGCATCGACGATGCCAACTGGAGTTTCCTCACCCCACGCGCCGAAGACGTCAGCGCACTCGCTGCCGATTTCGGCTTTCAGTTCGTGCGCACGCCGATGGGCTACGACCACACGCTGCAGGTCAGCATCCTCGACGCCGAGGGCCGCATCCACGAGCAGGTCTACGGCGATGCCTTCGGCCCCGACTCGCTGGGCGAGCCGCTGCGGCGGATGCTGACCGGCGCGACGATCGTCGAGGTCCAGAGCGTGGGTGATTTCATCGACCGCTTCCGCATCCTCTGCTCGGTCTACGACCCGCTCACCGGCGAGTACCGGACTGACTGGGGCATGTACCTAGAGATCGCCGGCGGCCTGACCTTCATCCTCTGCATGATCGCTTTCGCGCTGTCGGAATGGCGCGCGAACCGCCGGCGGCGAGCGCTCGACCCGGCGCGCGCGGCCTTGTCGTGAACGCGGACCGCGCCGGCGGCATCCGGCCCGCTGCGAGCACGCCCTGGCAGGACGGGCTGCGGCGTGCGGGAGCGCTGGCGCACCTCGGCTCGATCGCCAGCCTGCTCTTCCTGCTGCTGGCCGGCAGCGGCCTGTACCTCTACGTTTTCTACGACACCTCGGTGGCCGGTGCGCATGCCTCGGTCGCCGGCCTGTCGCAGCAGCAAGCCTGGCTGGGTGGCTGGTTGCGCAGCCTGCACCGCTACGGCGCCGATGCCTTCGTGCTGCTCAGTGTGCTGCACCTGCTGCGCGAGGCGCTGCTCGGTCGCTTCCGCGGCTTCCGCGCGGCGACCTGGCTGACCGGCGTGCCCTTGCTGGCGCTCCTGTACCTGAGCGGCATCGGCGGGATGTGGCTGCCGTGGGACGAGCTGGCGCAGTACTCGGCCGTCGCCAGCTTCGAGCTGCTCGATGCCTTGCCGCTGGTCGGCTCCACGCTGTCGCGCAACCTCATGCATCCGGACGCGCTCGACGACCGCCTGTTCTCGCTGCTGGTCTTCGTCCACATCGGCATGGCGCTGATGATGGTGATCGGCCTCTGGTTCCACCTGCAACGCATCACGCGCCCGCAACTGCTGCCGCCGCGAAGGCTGGCGTGGACCCTGGTGGCGCTGCTGGCCGGACTCGCGCTGCTGCTGCCGGTGCACAGCCTGGCGCCAGCCGATCTCGCCCGCGAGCCGGCCGAGCTGGCGCTCGACTGGTTCCTGCTGCACCTGCATCCGCTGAGCGCACTCATCGGACCCGGCGCGACGTGGGCGCTGATCGCCAGCGTGCTGCTCGGGCTGGCGCTGCTGCCACTGCTGCCAAGCTGGCAGCCGGTGCGCGGGCCGGTCGCGGTGGTCGATGCGGCCAACTGCAATGGCTGCCAGCGCTGCGTGCACGATTGCCCGTACACCGCGATCGCCCTGGTGCCGCATCCGGACGGCAAGCCGGGTCGCCAGCTCGCCGTCGTCGATGCCGATCGATGCGCGGCCTGCGGCATCTGCGCCGGCGCCTGTCCCTCCGCCACGCCCTTCCGTAGCATCAGTGAGCTGGTCACCGGCATCGATTTGCCCGAGCAGCCGATCGGCGCGCTGCGTGCCGAGCTGCAGCAGCGCCTCGCGGCCGGCCAAGGCCGCATCCACACCGTGGTCTACGCCTGCGCCCACGGCGCCGACACCCGCGCCATCGAGGCGCCCGACGTGGCCTGCTTCCCGCTGCCCTGCGCCGGCCTGTTGCCGCCCTCCTTCGTCGAGTACGCGCTGCGC
>JANJUH010000279.1 GCA_024710675.1 Lysobacterales bacterium | reverse complement strand
CGCACGGCGAACATGCCGAAGGCGCAGTCCTCGCCTTTGACCTCGATGTGCGCGGAGGCCAACAACTGCCCTGCCCGCTCGGCCAGGACGATGGTCGAGCCGGAGCGCGCGATCAGCTCGCTGACCGCGGCCACATCGGTGCGCTGGCCATCCAGCAGATCCGCCTCCGTGGTCCAGCCCTGCCGGCTGCGCTCGCCGCGATAAGCCGATTCGACCAGGGCCACTACCGCGGGCGCGTCAGCGGCGAGCGCGCTCCGGAACAGCAGTCTCCCTGGCGTCGACTCAGGCGGCATCGCCCTGCTCCCCGCCTGCAGCGCCGCCGATCACGGGATATCGGTTCGCCACGTACTCCTCGATCATGCCGATGAAGTCCGCCGTGATCGTCTCGCCGCGCAGCGTCGCCACCTTGCTGCCATCGACGAACACCGGCGCCGCCGGCGCCTCGCCGGTACCGGGCAAACTGATGCCGATGTTGGCGTACTTGCTTTCGCCCGGACCGTTGACGATGCAGCCCATCACCGCAAGCGTGAGCTGCTCGACGCCGCGATGCTTGAGGCGCCACTCCGGCATGCGCTCGCGGACGTGGTCCTGCACGGTCTTCGCGAGCTCCTGGAAGAAGGTGCTGGTGGTGCGGCCGCAGCCCGGGCAGGCCGTGACCATCGGCGTGAAGGCCCGCAGGCCCATCGATTGCAGCAGTTCCTGGGCGACGATCACTTCGGTATTGCGGCTCTCGCCCGGCTCCGGCGTCAGCGACACACGGATGGTGTCGCCGATGCCTTCCTGCAGCAGCACGGCCAGTGCCGCCGCCGAGGCCACGATGCCCTTGCTGCCGATGCCGGCCTCGGTCAGGCCGAGGTGCAGCGCGTAGTCGGCACGGCGCGCCAGCTCACGGTAGACCGCGATCAGCTCCTGCACACCGCTGACCTTGCACGAGATCACGATGCGCTCGCGCGGCAGGCCCAGTTCCTCGGCACGCGCCGCGCTGAGCAGCGCCGACTGGATCAGCGCCTCGCGCGCCACCGCCGGCGCGTCGAGCGGATCCGGCGAGCGCGCGTTCTCGTCCATCAGGCGGGTCAGCATGGCCTGGTCGAGGCTGCCCCAGTTGGCGCCGATCCGGACCGGCTTGCCGTAGCGGATCGCCTGCTCGACGATCGTCGAGAACTGCGTGTCCTTCTTCTGCCCGAAGCCGACATTGCCCGGATTGATGCGGTACTTGCCGAGCGCCTCGGCGCAGGCCGGGTGGCGGGTCAGCAGCAGGTGGCCGTTGTAGTGGAAGTCGCCGATCAGCGGCACCGGCACGTTCATCCGGTCGAGCTTCTCGCGGATCTTCGGAACGGCCGCCGCGGCCTCCTCGTTGTTGACGGTGATCCGCACCAGTTCGGAGCCGGCACGCCAGAGCTGCGCGACCTGGCGCGTGGTCGCGTCGACATCGGCCGTGTCGGTGTTGGTCATCGACTGCACGACCACCGGCGCGCCGCCGCCGATGCGCACGCTGCCGACATCGACTCCACGCGTGGAGCGCCGCGACGCGGCGCCGAAAGCTGGGCAACTCATTTCAGGCCTCGTCACTCATCAGGATCGGTGCATTGTGCCGACGGGACCCGGGACTCGGGACCCGGCCGCGAAGGACCAAACTGCGTCATCCCGGCGGAGGCCGGGATCCAGAATGGACTGGCCTCGGTGTCGGAAAAGACTCTGGATTCCGGCCTTCGCCGGAATGACGACAAGCGGTACGGGCCCTGCCGCCACTCACCGCCACTCACCAGCGCGCAGCACCAGTCGCACAGCAAGCTCACACCGACGACCAAAGCTCGTCCATCGCTGTCGCCGAGGGCGCTGCCGGGGCTTCCAGTGCTTCCGCCTGCTGGCCCTCGGAAATCCGGAACTGCCGGTATGCCCCGGCGTTCTCGACCAGTTCCAGGAAGGGCACCGGCTGCACGAGCTGGCGCTCCTCGATGCCGGAGGGATCGGGCAGGCGCAGCAGTTCCAGCGCGCCGCTGGCATCGAGGATGGACGGCGCCAGCAGCGTCTGCTGGTCATCGCCATCGATCGCCAGCGGCGCCAGCAGCAGCCCGCGCAGGATGGCGCGATTGCTCTGCGACTCGCCGACGGCACGCACGGCCACCGGCTCGACCCTGCGACTCAGCAACTGCACGCCAGCCTCCAGGCTGTCGTTGGCGCCGCCCTTGAGCCAGCGCAACACGCCCACCATCCAGTCCGGACTATCCTCCTCGTCTTCGGCTGGCGCCGCCAGCGCCACCAGTTCGCCGACCTTGGCCTTCAGGCCTTCGGCGCGATCCCAGAGCAGACGATAGCCGCCCAGGCTCTGGTCGAGCACGCGCACTTTCATGACGGTCGGCTGCGCCTGTTCGGAGCTGGCCTGCGCCCACGCCGCCGAGCGCTCGCGATCACTGAGGGTGATCCCGCCACCGAGGTCGGCCACAAACTCGCGAAAATCCTTGCTCTCCGCTGCGAGGTAGTGGATGCCATGGAGGCCGATACAGGCCTGCATCTCATGTTCGGCCGCCATGCGCGGATGGCAGCGCTCTCCGGTGAAACTCCAGGCGGTGCAAAGCTTGAGGACGATGTCACCGGCCAGGTCGGGGCCGTGCCCCAGTCGTCCGCGCACCGGCACCGGAGCGTCCTTTACCGGCAGCATTCGGATCTGCGCCTGCAGCCCCTGTACCAACTCATTGCTCGCGATCCGCCAGCTCGGCCCAGGCAGCTCGGCGCGTGGCGACAACGGCGGCTGGTCGCCCGCCGGGTCGATGACGAAGCCCTGGCCATCGCCGCGCATGTCGATCCGGCACAAGTTGGCCCAGACCTTTGCCGCAGCGTCGAGGTCGATGATCTCTTTCTGCGTCAATCGATACGGGTTGCCGATCGCACACAGTGCCGCCTGCAGGTAGCTGCTCTCCGGTGTCAGGGTGATCCCCGGGTATTGCGGATCGGTGAAAGCCTTGTCCGCCAGTTGCGACTCGAAGGCGAAGCCGGCCATGCGATGCAGCAGCGCCCAGATCCCCGAGGGAATCTCGGAATAGGAGAGGTAGCAGCGGGTCAGCGAATGGCCACCGTGCACCAGGCCGCGCGTCAGCGCCATCGCCGTCGAGCGCCCACGCAGGAAGGGCACCGCGCCGCGCGGCGCACACAAATCGTGCACGCAGATGGCGTAGCCCATCGCCAGCTCGCGATGGAAGTCGCGCATCACCGCCCCGATCTGGCGCTTCTGCAGCGGCAGGGGCAAGGGCTGGCCGACGACATGGCGCTCCATGCTGGCCACCACCTGCGCCACCGGCGCGCGCATCTGCTCGAGGATCTCGATGCGCTGGCCGGCATCGAGTTCGAGCTGGTTGAGTTCCTTGAGCCCGTTGTAGAGCAGACGTGCCGTCGCGCCGCTGTTGGCCAGCGGCAGCGCCTCGATCCAGCCGCGCACCGCCTTGGCCGTCGTCGGGAAGGCGTCACGGCCCGGCCGCTCGCGCCTGGGCAGCACGACCGCCAGCAGCTCGAACGCGCTTTGGCTCATGGAACGCACTCCGCACAACGGGCCGACAAGCATAACGCCGCGACCGCGACACAGGGATGATCCGCACAGGCCACGCGCCGCCTCACGGACCAGCCGGCGAACGATTGTGGGGAATTCGTGATTGAAGTCATGGACAGGGCCACCTAGACTGCCCCTGCCATTGGGGATGCGTGGGGACGCGAGCGATGAGCGAAGTGTTCGAGATCGCGGTGATCGGTTCCGGTCCGGGTGGCATGAGCGCCGCCGCGCGAGCCGCCGAGTTGAAGGTCTCCCACATCCTGCTGGAGGCCTCGCCACAACTGTCCAATACCATCTTCAGGTATCAGAAGGGCAAGCACGTGATGGCCGAACCCGAGGCGCTGCCTTTGCGCGCCCCGGTGCCCTTCGAGGCCGGCACCCGTGAGGCCATCCTCGACGCCTGGGACCAGGGCATGACCCGCCTCGGCGTCAACATCCGCTACGGCGCCGAAGTCAGCGCGATCAAGAAGCGGGACGACGGCGTCTTCGAGATCTCGATCGGCCGCAGCGAAAAGGTGCTGGCGAAGAACGTGGTGCTCGGCATCGGCCTGCAGGGCAACATTCGCAAGATGGGCGTGCCGGGCGAAGACGCACCCTTCGTGCAGTACCAGCTGGACGATCCCGACGAGTACGAGGCCGAGACCATCATCGTGGTCGGCGCCGGTGACGCGGCCATCGAAAACGCCGTGGCGCTGGCGAAGCAAAACCAGGTGATCATCGTCAATCGCCGCGACGAATTCGCCCGCGCCAAGGAAGGAAACCTGCGCGCGATCAGCAAGGCGATCGAGGACGGCGTCATCGAGTGCTATTACGGCAGCGCCCCCGAGCGCGTCGACAAGCTCTCGGTGGGACGCAAGCCCGGCCGCCTGATCCTCAACACGCCCAAGGGCCGTGCCCAGGTGCTGTGCGATCGCATCATCGCCCGCCTCGGCGCGAACCCGCCGCGCAGCTTCGTCGAAGCCTGCGGCGTGGTCTTCCCGAATGCCGACCCGGCCTCGGTGCCGGCGATCAGCGAAAAGTACGAGAGCAACGTCCCCGGCCTCTACATCGTCGGCGCGCTCGGCGGTTACCCGCTGATCAAGCAGGCGATGAACCAGGGCTACGAGGTCGTCGAGTACATCCTCGGCAACATCGTGGAACCTGCCGACGAGCCGCTGCTGCGGGCCAAGTTCGAGACCATGCCGGGCTTCCGCTCGGTGTCGAGCGCGCTCGAACTGGTCCAGAAATCGGTGCCCCTGCTGGCGACCATCACCCCGCTGCAGTTGCGCGAGTTCATGATCGACTCGGCCATCCGCACGCCCAAGGCCGGCGAGCCGATCTTCAAGCGCAACGACTACACCAACAGTTTCTACTGCATCGTCTCCGGACACGTCGAGATTGTCGTCGACGAGGCCAGCGACAAGCGCATCCGTCTCGAAGCCGGTGAATTCTTCGGCGAGATGAGCCTGATCTCGGGTCGCCGCCGCAGCGCCACGGTCCATGCCGGCCAGGGCTGCGTGCTGATCGAGACGCCGCGGCGCTCGATGCAGAAGCTGATCAACTCGGTCGACGGCGTCAAGAAGCTGGTCGACCGTACCTTCATCGAGCGCGCGATCCGCGGCCGTTTCGGCGACGAAGCGACGCCGGCACAGATCCGCGAAGTGGTGGCCAGCGCCTCGCTGCAGAAATTCAAGGCCGGCGAAGTGCTGTTCCGCGAGGGCGACGAGGGCGACGCGCTGCATCTGGTGCGGGTCGGCTCGCTGACGATCTCGCGCAACCTCGGGGGCCGCGAAGTGGTCCTGTCCTACGTGCCGGCCGGCAACTACGTCGGCGAGATGGCGATCATCGGCGGCGGCAAGCGCTCGGCAACCGCCAAGGCGGCGATCGCCACCGAGACCATCCGCGTCGACCGCGACGCCTTCCGCAAGCTGCTGGAGCAGAACCCGCTGCTGCGCGCCCGACTGGCGCAGGAAGTCAAGCAGCGCACGGCCGAAAACATCACGATGCAGGCTGCAGCCTCGGGCGGGGACATCATCTCCTTCCTGGTCGGCCAGGGTGTGGGTGAAGCCACCGACGTACTGTTGATCGACGAATCGCTGTGCGTGCGTTGCGACAACTGCGAAAAGGCCTGCGCCGAGACCCACGGCGGCACCTCGCGCCTCGACCGCGAGGCCGGGCCGACCTTTGCCGATGTGCACGTGCCGACCTCCTGCCGGCACTGCGAGCACCCGCACTGCATGAAGGACTGCCCGCCGGATGCGATCCGCCGGGCACCCAATGGCGAGGTCTACATCGCCGACAACTGCATCGGCTGCGGCAACTGCGAACGCAACTGCCCCTACGGCGTGATCCACATGGCAGCCAAGCCCAAGCAGAAGCCCGGTTTGTTGCAGTGGCTGCTGTTCGGCGCAGGCCCTGGCCCGGGCGAGTCGCCCTACGACCCGGACAGCAACCAGAAGAAGGCGGTCAAGTGCGACATGTGCAAGGACGTCAAGGGCGGCCCGGCCTGCGTGCGCGCCTGCCCGACCGGTGCGGCCATCCGCATCAGCCCTGAACAGTTGCCCGAATACGCCTACGCGCGTAACCCTTAAGCGCAGGATCCCCGCCATGCATGAGTCCATCCTCGATTACGGGCGGTACCGCTACCTGTGGGTCGCGCTGATCCTGTCGATCGGATCGCTGGTCGCCTACCTCTGGCACGACCCGATCGGCGTCCCCAACGGCGGCACCTGGCTGGGATACACGCTGGGCACCATCGGTGCGCTGCTGATCCTCTGGCTGCTCTGGTTCGGCGTGCGCAAGCGGCGCTACAGCGGGGCAAGTGGCAGCGCGCGCGGCTGGCTCAGTGCGCACGTCTACCTGGGCAGCACGCTGATCCTGATCGCCTTCCTGCACTCGGGTTTCCAGGTCGGCTGGAACATCCACACACTGGCCCTGGCACTGATGCTGCTGGTGATCTTCAGCGGCTTTTTCGGCGTCTACGCCTACCTGCGCTATCCCTCGCTGATGACCCGCAATCGCGCCAACACCACGCGCGACGCGATGCTCGAGGAAATCCGCGAACTCGACCAGCAGGCCCTGGCACTCGCCGACAAGATCGACCGCAATATCCACGATGTGGTCCTGCGCTCGATTCAGCAAACCCGCCTCGGTGGCGGCATCCTGGCCCAACTCCGGGCGCGCGACGACTCGGCCCAGGCCCTCGCCAGCCTGCGCAAGGCGGTCAGCACCGCGGGGGCCTCGGCGAAGGCGGACGCCGGCAGCCAGACCATGGTGATGATGGTCGACTTCCTGGCCAACCAGGCCTCGGACGCGCAGAGCGACAACCTGCGCCGGCTGATCGACATGGTCTCACGCAAGAGCGCACTGGCAACCCGCGTCGCCCGCGACATCCAGCTCCAGGCACTGATGGAAGTCTGGCTGTACCTGCACGTACCGCTCTCGCTGGGGCTGCTGGGCGCGCTCACCGCGCACGTGCTCAGCGTGTTCTTCTACTGGTGAGGCCACCGCCGTGGACAAGCCGAGATCGATGACCGCAGCACTCGCAATCGAGGCTCGCACCCGCCCGGGCGTCGCTCTTGCGTGCCCACGCTGCCCGCCTCGCCTGCCCCTCCGCTCCACCCGCCCTTCCGCCCGCTGCCCTGAGGCAGCCGACGTCCTGGAGGTCTGCGCCCCATGAAATGGTTCATCCGACGCGTCGTACGCAAGGGCAAGGGTGCCGTCCAGTACGAGGAAGAGATCCACTTCGGCGAAACGCTGACCATCGGCCGCGCGGCCAACCAGGCGATCTTCGTCAACGACATCCGCGCTGCGCTCGAGCACGCGCGCGTCGTGGCTTTGGGTAACGGCCGTTATCGCGTCGAGGCGCTGGTCGCCGCCGGCCTGCGCGTCGATGGTCGTTTCGAGCAGAGCACGACCGCGAAGGCCGGCCAGACCATCGAGGTCGGCAACACGCGGATCACGCTGGTCGACCCGCCCAAGGATTTCGAAGCCGCGGTCGAAGTGGCCCTGGTCGACAAGGCCGAAGTCGCTGCGCGCGAACAGAGCGAGGCGCTGCCGCAGACCCTGGCCGAGGCCGGCCTGGGCAAGCGCCGGGCAAGCTGGACCCTGCTGCTGCTGGCTCTGGCTTTCGGCCTCGCCCTGCCGCTGGCAGCGCATTACGTGCCCACCTTCCGCGCACTGGTCAAGGACGTGCCGGCGGTCGGACTCAATGCCTGGGACACCGGCCCGCTGGCCGCGGCCCACCACACCATGGCCCGCGACTGCCAGTCATGCCACGGCGAACCCTTCGAGGTGGTGCAGGACGACAAGTGCGTGGCCTGCCACCAGAACACGCTGGCGCATGCCGACCCGGTCGCCTTCCCCCTGCCGGAGATCGCCGAAGCGCGCTGTGCGCACTGCCATCGCGACCACAATGGCGACGATGGCCTGATCAAGGATGACCAGATCCTCTGCAGCGATTGTCACAGCGACCTGTCGCAGCGCGTCGCCGGCAAGACCCAGTTGCTCGACGTCGGCGATTTCGGCAAGGCCCACCCGCAATTCAAGGTGCTGCTGCCGGCCTGGAAGGAAGACGGCAGCTATGCCCCGCAGCGCGTCAGCATGGACCAGCAGCCGCTGGTCGAGCGCTCCGGACTCAAATTCCCGCACGACAAGCACCTCGTGGCGAAGGGCGTGCAGGCGCCGGATGGGATGCGCGTGCTCGATTGCGCGGATTGCCATGTCGCCGAAGCCGGCGGCGCCCTGATGAAGCCGATCGACTTCGAGGCGCATTGCCAGGATTGCCATCGCCTGGATTTCGACCTGCGCATGCCGGATCGCCAGGTGCCGCACGCCAAGGTCGCCGAGATCCAGTACATGCTGGACGAGTTCTACGCCAAGGTCGCGCTCGAGGGCGGGTATGACGATGTGGCCGCGCCGCTGAACGTGCGCCAGCGCCGCCGCCCGGGCCAGCAGCCAACGCCACAGGAGCAACGCGAAGCGCTCGACTGGGCCAGGACCAAGGCTCGCGAGACCACCGATGCCCTGTTCAGCAGCCGCACCTGCGGTGTCTGCCACACGGTCAGCCGTGATCCGTCCGCCGTCCAGGGCGGCTGGGTGGTGGCACCGGTGCGGGTTTCCGGCCAGTGGTTCGAGAAGTCCGATTTCACCCATGCCAAGCACGTCACGATGGCTTGCGAGGATTGCCATGCGGCACGCGAATCGACCGACAGCAGCAACTTGCTGATTCCTGACATCGGTCACGCCGGCGCACTGGCCGGTGACCCACCCTACGGCTGCCGGGCCTGCCATGGTGGCGAGGACCATGCCGAACCCGGACAGCTCGAGAGCACCTGCATCGACTGCCACGGTTTCCACCAGGCGCCCTTCCCGCTGCACACCACGATGGGCACGAAGGCGGGCGGGGAACCCTGACTTCAGCGCGAGCCGCGACGGAAATCGGAAAGGACTGTGAAAGCAGCGTTATGATCGCGCCTTCGGCCGGATCACGGATCCGGCCTCGGCAATCCAGACGGGGAGAGGGTCGATGGCGGGGAAGCGCGCAAATCGCTTGAGGATGGCCTTGTCGATGGCCATGTCGACGGCACTGCTGGCGGCCTGCGGCGGCGGCAGTGGCCCCGACAGCAGTGGCACCGCACCGCCTTCGGCGCCACCGAGCCCGGCCGGCTGCACCGGCAGTTGTGCAGGCGCGCAGTCCTTCCTGACGTTGACCGACATCGACACCATCGTGCGCCAGGCAGCCGCCGAGGCCCAGGCCAACAGCACGCCTGCCACCATCGCGGTGGTCGATCGCGTTGGCAATGTCCTGGCGGTCTACCGAATGAACGGCGCGCGCGCGCTGGTCAAGGTCACCTCCAACCGCAACGTCACCGGCGGCCTCGAGAATCTGGACGTCCCGGCCGAACTGGCGGCCATCGCCAAGGCCATCACCGGCGCCTACCTGTCGAGCGAGGGCAACGCCTTCTCGACCCGCACCGCCAGCCAGATCGTCCAGCAGCACTTCAACCCCGGTGAGAGCAATGCCCCCTCGGGTCCGCTCTTCGGCGTGCAGTTCTCGCAGCTGCCGTGCTCGGATTTCATGACACGCTCCTCGGGCAATGCCAGCCCCGGCCCGGGGCCGAACCGCTCACCACTGGGCCTCTCGGCCGACGCCGGCGGCTTTCCCCTGTACAAGGACGGCACACCGGTCGGCGGCATCGGCGTGGCTGCCGACGAGACCTACTCGCTCGACCTCAGGATCTCGGATTTCGACCGCGACGTCGACGAGCTGATCGCCACGGCAGGCACCTTCGGCTATGCCGCTCCGGTGAACCGCCGCGGCGACGCGATCACCGCCGACGGCAAGACCTTCCGCTTCAGCGATGTGGGCTTCGGGGATCTCGCGAGCTCGCCGGGAAGTGCACCGCCGCTGGGTAGCGGTGGTGCCTATGTACCGGTTGCCGCCTATTTCCCCGGCACGCCGCGCCAGGGCCTCGCCTTCGGCCAGCCCGGTTCCGGCATCCGCCCGGCCGATGCCGACCTCGCGGACCAGGACGCCTTCGTCATCGTTGATGGCGCCAACCAGAACCGCTTCGCCCCGCGCGCCGGCACGGGTCCGAATGCGCTGGGCGCCGAGGAAGTGCGCACGCTGCTGCGCGAGGCCCTGAAAGTAGCCAACCGTGCCCGCGCCCAGATCCGCCAGCCCTTCGGCACCCAGGCGCGGGTCAGCATCTCCATCGTCGATGCCAACGGCACCATCCTCGGCATTGCACGCACTCGCGACGCCCCGGTGTTCGGCCTCGACGTCAGCCTGCAGAAGGCGCGCACCGCGGCCTTCTACAGCAGCGCGGCGGCTGCGGGCTTGCTGACGGCCCTGCCGGCTGCGACCTATCTCAATGCCGGCACCGATGCCGCGGGCGTGCAATTGCGCAGCGTCGGCACCTCGTCGATAGCCGATTACGTCACGGCCACCCGCAGCTTCCTCGGCCTGCCCAATGCACTGGCGGATGGTGCGATCGCCTTTTCGGACCGTGCGGGCGGCAACCTGTCGCGCCCCTTTTACCCGGACGGCATCATTGGCCGCGCCAACGGCCCCTTCTCGAAGCCCTTCGAGCAGTGGAGTCCGTTCGCGGTCGGCATGCAGCTCGACCTCGTCTACAACCAGGTCGCCCTGCACCTCGCGCACTACCTGAACCAGCAGTTCCGGGCGGCGCTGTTCCTCGACGGCGCGCTGCTGGTGCCGGCACCGACCCCGGAAGTGCCGGTGCCCTTGCCCGACATCGGCTTCAACTGCACCGGCGTGCCGAACATCGCCAACGGCATCCAGATCTTCCCCGGTAGCGTGCCGATCTACCGCGGCGAGCAACTCGTCGGTGGCATCGGCATTTCCGGTGACGGCGTCGACCAGGACGACATGATTGCCTTCCTCGGCCTGCACAACGCCGGTCTCGCACTCAATGGTGCGATTGGCAATGCCCCGCCGAATCGGCGCGCCGACACGCTGGTTCCACAGGGGGCCCGCCTGCGCTACGTGCAATGCCCGCAGGCGCCCTTCATCGATTCCAACGAACAAAACGTCTGCGAGGGCAAGTGACATGAGCCTGTGCCTCTCCGCCGCCCTCGCCTCCCTGCTCTGCCCGGTTGCCGAGCCCATCGATTACCTGGACACGCCGCCCGCCTGGGTGGCCGGCGCCCTGCCCGCCTACCTCTACGATCCGGACAGCTCGAAGATCCCGCGCCGGCGCCCCGGCCATCCGGCCAACGAGCGCATCCAGCGCGCGGACCAGAACCCGGACAATGCCGATCCGGCACCTGTCGATGCGGTCGGCGAATTCGTGCCGATCCCGGACCGCTGGCGCCTGATGGAGGCGCTCGGCTTCAAGCACCCGTGGTACGACCCCTACAACCAGAACATCTGGAAGGGCGACAAGCCGCTGCACGACGACTGGTTCCTGTCGCTGCTGGCGATCTCCGACACGCTGCTCGAGCCGCGCTCGATCCCGACGCCGGTCGGTCCGCAGGCCAGCGCCAACCCCGGCGCCGTCGACATTTTTTCGGGCTTCGACCAGACCATCTTCGCCCAGACCCTGCTCGCCGGCCTCGTCTATTACAAGGGCAACACCACCTTCAAGCCGCCCTCGTGGGAATACCGCCTGACGCTGGCCTTCAACTACAACCGGGTCGAAGTCGACGATGTGCGCGCGCTGCGTATCGACCCGCGATCGGGCAAGGTCCGCAACGACAATTTCGTGGCGATGCAGGAAGCCTTCGTCGATTACCACATCCGTGACGTGTCGACGCGCTACGATTTCGACGCCATCCGCGTTGGCATCCAGCCCTTCTCGAGCGACTTCCGCGGCTTTTTGTTCCAGGACCTGCAGTTCGGCGTGCGCCTGTTCGGAAACCGCGACAACAACAAGAAGCAGTACAACCTGGCCTGGTTCCGGCGCGTCGAAAAAGACCTCAACTCGGGGCTCAACGATGTGCGCGAGGGACTGCGCGACGACGACCTTTTCATCGCCAACTACTACTGGCAGGACCTCGGCATCCTCGGCTTCATGTCGCAGGGCACGATCGCCTACAACCGCAACCGCGAGAACGACAAGTTCTTCTTCGACTCGAACGGCTTCATCCAGCGCCCGTCCTCGCTCGGCACCGAACGTTTGCGCGAGTACGACGTCGTCTACCTCGGCTACAACGGCGATGGGCGCATCGGCTGGCTGAATCTCTCGACCAGCGCCTACTACGCCTTCGGCGACAACATCGGCACCTTTACCGGAGAGGACAGCGACGTCCGCGCGGGATTCTTCGCCGCCGAGTTGGGCCGTGACTTCGACTGGATCCGCACGCGCTTCTCGCTGGCCTGGGCCAGCGGCGACGACGATCCCTTCGACGATGTCAGCCAGGGCTACGACGCGGTCTTCGAGAACCCGATCTTCGCCGGCGCCGACACCAGCTACTGGATCCGCCAGAACATGCCGCTGATCGGCGGCGGCGGTGTCACTCTGGCCGCCCGCAACGGCATCCTGCCTTCGCTGCGTTCCTCGAAGGAACAGGGCCAGTCGAACTTCGAGAACCCCGGTATCCGGCTGATCGGCGTGGGTGCCGATTTCGACCTCACCCCCGAATCGCGCGTGTCCTTCAACCTCAACCACATGTGGTTCGACGAGACCCGGGTGCTGGAAGTGGCTCGCAACCAGGCACCGATCGACCGTGAGATCGGCACCGATTTCTCGGTGGCGTGGATCTGGCGCCCGTACATGACCCAGAACGTCGTCGTCCGCCTGTCCGGCGCCGTGCTCGATCCCGGCAAGGGACTGGAGGATCTGTACGGCGACACCGATCCGTACTACACCGTCCTCGGCAACGTGATCCTGACGTACTGAGCGATGCACACCAGCCCTGCACCCCGCATGCGCTCCCCCATCCACCGCGGCCACCCCGGCACGCGGCGTCCCAGCGAGGCTGTCATGACCCGAATTCACTCGACCACGTTCCGGGCCATCGCCCTGGCCGCGGCCTGCCTGTGGGCACCGCTCGCCTGGTCCGCCGACGAAGAGAAGCCGGTCGAACGGAGCTACGTAAAGGCCCCGGACGCCCCGCGCGTGCAGAGCAAGTCCGAAGCCGAAGCCAAGAGTGCGGGCTGCATGACTTGCCACAACCCGATCGACCAGGCCTCGATGCATGCTTCGCCCTCGGTGGTCCTGGGCTGCGTCGACTGCCATGGCGGCGATGCAACGGTGGCCGGTCCGGCCGACAGCAATGGCGCGGTACCGAAAGCCCCGGGCCATGGTGGCGACGATCACGGCCATGAC
>JANJUH010000248.1 GCA_024710675.1 Lysobacterales bacterium | reverse complement strand
CAGTTCCGCGAGCGCCGCGACCAGCGCGTCCGCGTCAGCCGCGGGCAAGAGACCCACTTCGCCGAGCATCCGTGCGTGCGCCGCCGAGCCGAGCGCATCGAAGGGCAACAACGCCAGGTCGAGCACCGGGTCCTCGCCCACCGTGTAGCGGTGGATCACCGCATCGAGCGGCAGGCCCTTGGCCCAGAGTGGCGCAGCTGCACTCACTCGCTGTCCTTGACGATCATCGTGCCAGCGCCCTCGTTGGTGAACACCTCCACCAGCAGGGAATCGGACTGCACGCCGGAGACCAGGTGCACCGAATGCACGCCGGCCGCCAATGCACTCTTGATCGCCGCCGCCTTCGGCAACATGCCGCCGGCCAGTTCACCACGGGCCTCCATCTCGTCGAGCTTGGCGACGGTGGCGTAAGTGATCAGCGAGGATGGGTTCTTGACGTCCTTGAGCAAGCCCGGGACCTTGAGCACGAAGAACAGCTTTTCGGCACCGAGCACCCCGGCGATCTGCGAGGCGATGGTGTCGGCGTTGGTGTTGTAGATCGAGCCGTCGGGCGCACCCGACAGCGGCGCGATCACCGGCACGTAGTCGGCGTCCAGCAGGTGCTTCAGCAGGGTCGGGTCGATCTGCTCGACGTCACCCACCAGGCCATAGTCGAAGAGCTTGGGCTTGCCGTCCTCCTCGCCCATGTAGATCGGCGCGCGCTTGCGCGCCTTGACCATGCCGGCAGCGACGCCGGTCAGGCCCACCGCCGGCACGCCGACGCGGTTCATCTCGGCGATCAGATCGGTATTGGCGACGCCGTTGAACACCATCTTGGCGGCATCGAGCACCTGCGGGCTGGTCACGCGACGACCGGCCTGCTTCTCGATCGGCAGCCCGAGCTGTGTGCACAGCTCATCGAGGCGCGCGCCGCCGCCATGGACGACGACGACACGGATCGACAGCGTCCATAGCACGCCGATCTGCTCGACCACGCGACGGCGGCTCTCCGGATCATCGAGGATCTCGCCACCGACCTTGACCACGAAGGTCTTGCCGCGGAACTGGCGCAGGTACTTGGACAGGCCCTTGAGGGCGTCGTAGGGATTGGGGTCGAAGGGCATGGGCTTGGATACCGTAAATGGAGGGGTGATTTCGCTCGTGAATCGATGGATCGGCCGAGGGCAAGTGTTGGGTCAGGGGTCAGGGGGCACGGGTCGTGGCGTCTCGCCATTGACCGTTGCGGCTGCCTTCGTGATGGGCCTGCCGGTGGCCCACTCGATCCCCGGATGACCCATACCTTGCCATCGGATTCCTCATGGCTCGGCCCCTGTCCCCTGACCCCTGCCCCGACATCAATCACGCCTTCCCGAACAGCCAGGCCAGCGCCGCCATCTGCACCCAGAGGCGGTTCTCGGCCTCGTCGACAACGCGCGAGAACTCCGAATCGAGCACCTCGTCGGAGACCTCGACGTTGCGACGCACCGGCAGGCAGTGCATGAAGATCGCGTCCGAGGCACAGCTCTCGAAGTGCTTCAGCGTGGGCATCCAGCCGCGCAGCGCCGGCGAGGCGACGATGCTGTCCTCGCTGACCCTGGGCTCCGGACCCCAGGCCTTCGTGTAGACGACGTGCGCGCCTTCGAGCGCGGCTTTCTGGTCGGTCGTGTAGCTGATCTTGCCGCGCGACTCGGCGGCGTAGCGGGCAGCTTCCTCGCGCACGGCCGGACCGAGTTCGAAGCCCGGCGGATGGGCAACGACCACCTCGCAGCCAGCGGCAGCGGCGTGCAGCAGCACCGAGTTCGGCACCGCTTTCGGCAAGGGCTTGAGGTGCGGCGCCCAGCTCAGCACCACCTTGACGCCCTGGGTCTGGCCGAAGCTCTCCTCGACGGTGAGCATGTCGGCGAGGCCCTGGCAGGGATGCTCGCGTGCAGACTCCAGGCTGATCATCGGCACCTTGGCGTGGCGGCGGAAGGCATTGATGACGCCGTCGACATCGTCGTCGGCCTGGCCCATGCCGCGCGAGAAGGCGCGCACGCCGAGCACATCGACGTAACGCGACAGCACCGGCGCCGCCTCGCGCACATGCTCGGCCTTGTCGGCATTCATCACCGCGCCGTCCTCGGTTTCGAGCTTCCAGACGCCGGCACCCTCCTCGAGCGCGACGGCGTGGCCACCGAGCTTCATCATCGCGACCTCGAAGCTGGTGCGCGTGCGCAAGGACGGATTGAAGAACAGCATGCCGAGCACCTTGTTCTTCAGCAGCGGACCCGGCTCGTTGCGCTTGAACTCGCTGGCGATCTTCAGGAACTGGGCCTGGCCCTTGGGGCCGATGTCTCTGAGGTGGGTGTAATGACGCATCGGTGTCATCCCGTGTAAGTGGCGATCGCGGCTTCGAGCATCTCGACAGCGCCATCGCTCAAGGTCAGCGGAGGCATCAGGCGCAGCACGCGGGAATCACCCGAGCCGCCCGCCAGTATCCGGTTTTGCATCAGGTGCTGCTTGAGGCCTGCGGCCGGCGCGTGGCACTCGAGGCCGAGCAGCAGGCCCTCACCGCGGACGCGCATCACGACGGTTCCGGGCAGCGAGGATTTGAGGCGCTGACCGAGGGCAGCGGCGCGGGCCACCAGCCTCTCCTCGCCGACCACCGCCAGCGTCGCCAGCAGTGCCGCCATCGCAATCGGGCCGCCGCCGAAGGTGCTGCCGAGATCGCCCGACTTCACCGTCGCCGCCGCAGCCTCCGAGAGGATCACGGCACCCACCGGCACGCCGGAGGCCAGGCCTTTGGCCAGCGTCATCGCATCGGGACGAATGCCGTAGAACTCCGCCGCCGACGGCGCACCGACGCGACCGAGCCCGGTCTGGATCTCATCGCAGATCAGCCAGCACCCCGCCGCGGCGGTCAGTTCGCGCAGGCGGGCGAACCAGGCCGCGTCGGCGCAGCGGATGCCGCTCATGCTCTGGATCGGCTCGACGATCACCGCGGCGTGTGCCGACCAGTCGACCGCCTCCAGCGCCGCGATGTCAGCGAAGGGAATCCGCGTGTGCGGTGCCAGCAGCGAGGCGTACGGGTCGGTGATCTTCGGGTCGTCCGTGGCCGACAGCGCCAGCAGCGTGCGCCCGTGCCATCCGCCCTCGAAACCGGCGATGCGCTGGCGACTGGTGGCCTTGATCGCCAGCTTCAGCGCGTTCTCGTTGGCCTCGGCGCCGGAGTTGCAGAAGAAGACCTTGCCCACGCCCGCGCCGGCGAGGAAGGCCGCCAGCGCATCGGCTGCCTGCTCGCGGACACGCAATCGTGCCGCCGCCGAGTAGAAGATCAGCCTGCCCGCCTGCTCGGCGATGGCCGCGACCACATTGGGGTGCGAATGACCGGTCAGCGTCACGCAGTGGCCGCCGTAGTAATCGAGCCAGCGCGTGCCGTCCTCTGCGTACACGTACTCGCCTTCGCCTCGATCGAGCACGAAGGGATAGGGCGGGTAGGTTTCGAGCAGGGCCGTCATGAGATTGCATAAAATACGGATGAAAGGCATATTATGCGCTTTCCGCCGACGGCACAAGCCATGCCCCGCACCGCTGCCCACCTCGACGAGAAGCTGCTGGAACTGATCGCGCACGAGCGCATCGCCGACCAGTTCGAACTGCAGGCTGCCCTCGCCCGTCACGGCATCAAGGTCAGCCAGCCGACACTGTCGCGCCACCTGACCCGCCTCGGCATCAGCAAGCGTGCCGGTCGCTACGCTTCTCCCGGCGATGGCAGCCCGAGTGCACTGGCAGTGATCGCCGCGCCACCGAACCTGGTCGTGCTGCGCACGCGCCCGGGCTTTGCCAATGCAGTTGCCGCCGTGCTGGACCATCAGCCCCTGCCTGGCCAGGCCGGCACCATCGCCGGCGATGACACCGTCTTCGTCGCCGTCGCCGAAGGTCACACCCTGGCCGAGATGCTGGATTCGGCGCGCTACCGCTTCCTGCCCGAAGACTGAAGCGCTATAGATCGCGGCACACTTCGAGGAGTCATCGCGATGAGCCTGCTTCCTGTGCTGCTCTTGTCCGCCGGGCTCGCCGCCAACCCCTCGGCGGAACCCGCTTTCGCGCCGCACCCGATCGAGGCCGAACTCGGTCGCTGCATGGAGAGCGACGAGGGCATGAGCACGCACGGCCAGCGCGAATGCCTGGCCGCCGCCACCGCGGCCTGGGACCGCGAACTGAACAAGGTCTGGAAGGCGCTGATGAGCGAGGTCGACGACGATCCCGCCAAGGAAGCCTTGCGCGCCGCCCAGCGCAAGTGGATCGCCTTCCGCGATGCCGAGATCGAGGCGCTGGAACGCACTTATGGAGCGATGCAGGGATCGATGTTCCTCGTGATGCTGGCCGATTCGGTCTCGACACTGACCCGCGATCGCGTGCGTCAGCTCGAGGCCACGCTGGAGGCCTGGCGGGTCAGTCGGCAGTGAGCCCATTCAGCGCTGGCCGTGCGGGGACGACGCTGGCCCCGGCGCCGAGTTCGCGGCGGCTGGCATAGCGCACGTAGGGCCCGAAGGGCGGATCGATCGGTGCCAGCTCGAATCCGGGCGCAGCAAGCTCCCGGGCCAACAGGGCGGCTTCCTCGACATAGAGGCTCTCCCCCACCCCGGCATTGCGGGCCTGTTCTAGCGCTGCCCGTGCTCTCGCCGCATCACCCCGCTGCAGTGCGCTGCGGGCATCGAGCAGGGATTGCAGCGCGGCGCGGTAGTCATCGCTTTCGGCGGCCCGCCCGGGCACGTCAGCGCCCGTGAGGCGCGCATCGACGAGGTCGATCAGTCCCGCGCCTGGTTCGCTGCTGAGGCGCGCGCGCAGCTCACGTGCATCGGCGATGTGGCCGCGCACAGCGTCCCGGTCACCCCGCCAGTGAGCGAGCTGGGCCAGCAACAGGGCGGCATCGGAGGCAAAGCGGTACTGCTGGCGGCTACCCAGGCGCGTGCGCGCCGACCTGAGATCGGCTGCGGCGCCGGCATCGTCGTCGCCCAGCGCAACGCCGAAGGCACCGGCCCACAACAGGCCGCGCGATTCGATGTCCATTCGTGCCACCGCACGCGCCCTGGCCACCGCATCACGGTACAGCGCCCGTGCCCCGGCCAGGTCCCCGGAGGAATAGGTCAGGCGTGCCTGCAGGGCGGCGCGTTGCGGATCCTCGAGATCGGTTTCGAGGCGATGGAACTGCGCCCACGCCCCTTCGAGGTCGCCCAGGGCCCCGCGATCGGCAATGGCATCGACGAGCTTGCGGTGCCCGAGCCGGGTGACGTCGATCGCCTGCAACTCGCGCAAGGCCGCTGCCGGCAATTCCACCCGGGTCAGTGCATGGGCACGGGCAAGATGCAGGAACCAGGCCTCCGGCCGCATGGCCAGCAGGGCGGCGGAATAGCGCAGGGAATCGTCCGGACTGCCGTAGAGGTCGGCGGCGATGAAGTCGGCGAAGAGTTCCAGGTAAGGATCGCCGAGGGGCTCGATACGCCGGCGCGCCTCGGCCAGCCATTCCTCGGAGCGCTCGCGTCCGAACACCGAACTGCCCCAGTAGGACAACACCAGCGCCGGGACCGGTGTGACGGGATCCGAGCGATGCACCCCTTCGAGCAGCGCCAGCGCAGCCGGGGCGTCGCCTGCCCCTTCGGCCAGCAGTGCGCGCGCAATGATGGGCGCGCTGTCCGGATTCCCGACGTGCAGCGAGCCGGCCCTGAAGCCGAAGGCGGTCAGCGCGGGGTGGCTGGACCAGTCCTCGACCTCGACAACGTCACCCGCGGTGCGTGGCTGGGTGGATGACTGCAATCCCTCACGCCACCACCAGGCCAGCACGGACACGAGCGCGATCACGGCCAAGACCGTGTACAACTTTGGCCGCAATGACCGGCCGGGCCGGTACGCACCCGGCGTCAGCCATCCCACCAGGTCCGCGATCACGGACTCCATCCCCGGATAGCGCTCGGCCGGCGCCTTGGCCAGGCAGCGGCGAACCACCGCGTTCAGGTCGATGCCACCCCGCGGTTCGATTCGACCCAGCGTGACCTCCACATCGCGACCGCCCTCCTTGCGCTGCGCCCGCAACGCCTCGTTGAGGCTCATCGGTTCCTGCTCGGACACCGCACGCGCCCAGGCCAGTCCATCGTCGGTGGCGGCGCGATACGGCAGGCGCCCGGTCAGCAAGCGGAACATCAACACGCCGAACTGGTAGATGTCGGTATGCACGCCGAGCGCAGCACCGCGGAATTGCTCGGGCGCTGCGTACTCCGGGGTCATCGGCCCCACGCGGTGGTGCGTCAACGTGGGCTGGTCGGTGCGATTGAGCAGCTTGGCGATGCCGAAGTCCAGCAGCTTCACGTCGCCGTCGGCACTCACGAGGATGTTGCCGGGCTTGAGGTCGCGGTGGATCACGCCGCGCCGGTGGGCGTAGCCGAGTGCCTCGGCAACCTCCACCAACAGCCTGATCCGGGCCTCGACATCGAGCCCGCGGCTCTCGACATGATCGGCGATGGGTTCGCCTTCGACGTATTCGAGCGCGAAGTACGGCATGCCATCGGGCGTCTCGCCACCATCGAGCAACTGCGCGATATGCGGGTGGCGTAGCTCCGCGAGAATTTGCCGCTCACGCTCAAAGCGCGCGGTCATCCCGGGATGCACGCCGGCCACGAGCTTGATCGCCACCGTTTGCCGGAAGCCGCCGTCGACGCGCTCACCGGCGTAGACCGCGCCCATGCCACCGGCTCCGAGCAGGCGCGTCAGCCGGAAGGGTCCGATCTGGCGGCCGAGATTGGGATCCTTGCGCTCACCCGGCGGCGTCCGCAGCAACTCGGGCGCCGCCAGCTCCGCAGCCGGGCGGGTCAGCCCGGTGGTGATCTCGTGGTGGCGCAGCAGGCGTTCGATGTCACCGCGGAACTCGGCGGCATCGCCGCTCAGCCCCGCGAGGAAAGCGGCGCGTTCGGCTTCGTCCAGATCGAGCGCGCGGTCCAGCAGCGGGCGCACGCGGCGCCAGCGCTCCGGGGCCAACGCGGCAGCGCTCATCCGGTCTTGTCCGCCAGGTCGGGCAGGCCGGGCATGGCATCCAGCAGGAACGCCCGTGCCATGTCCCAGTGCCGGCGCACGGTGCGCTCGGTGACGCAACGCGCGGCCGCGATCTCGACAAAGCTGAGGCCGGCGAAAAAGTGCCACTCGACGATCTCGGCCAGTTCGGGATCGGCGGCCTCGAGCTGGCGCAGCGCGGCATCGATCTCGATCAGTTCGTCGAGCGGCCGGGCTTCTTCGGGGATGCGTTCGGTCAGTTCGGCACGTACCTGTCCTGAACCGTGTTTCACGGCCGCCGACTGTCGGCCGATGTCGAGCAGAACCTGGCGCATCGCCCGTGCGAACAGGCTGTAGAAGTGCTGGCTGTCATTGAGCCCGGAGACCGCACCCTTGGCGATCTTCACGTAGGCCTCGTGCACCAGTGTCGTCGGGTTGACCGCGCGCGGTGCGCCGGGTTTGTTGAGCGCTGCGCGGGCGATCCGCTTGAGCTCGGCGTAGGCCTGATCGTAAAGCTCGCGCTGGGCGGCAGCATCGCCACCAGCAGCGGCATCCAGCAGATGAGTGAGCTGTGGGCGATTCATCGGATCGACGGGCAAGGAGTCCTTGTCCACAAGTGTAGCGGCCGCAGCGATGGTCGCCTACGGTCGGTGGGCCTGCTTTCACATCTCCAAAGGTCCCTGCGCTACGCTTTCATGGCGTCGGCGTGGAGACCGGACATGAACCCGAGGGGATGCACTGCGATCGCGGCTGTTGCCTTGCTCGCCGCGTGCGGCGGCCCGCTGCAGCACCAGGCCAAGCTGGTGCCTGGACCGGCGCGGCCGGATGCGCCCGGCGAACGCGCGGCCTACGACCTCGCGCGCCGCCTGCCCTCCGGCGCCACGGCACTCGACCCGTCCTGGTATGCCGCCGCCCGCGGCCAACACGCCGCCATGGCGCGATTTTCCACCGTGGCGGGTCGCGCGGTGAGCGGCGAGAAGAGCGCTGCCCGCTGGGAATGGCTGGGCCCGAACAACGTCGGCGGACGCACGCGCACCTTGATCTTCGACCCGCGCGACCCGTCCCGCATGCTCGCCGGCGGCGTCTCCGGCGGCGTCTTCGAGACCACCGACGGTGGCCTGCAATGGCGGGCGCTCTCGGACGAAACGGCCAATCTCAACATCGGTGCGCTGGCCATCGATCCCACCGAGCCGGACATCGTCTACGCCGGCACCGGCGAGCTCTATCGCAACAGCGAACGGCCCTACGCCTCGATGTGGGGCCAGGGCATCCTGCGCTCGACCGATGGCGGCCGCAGCTTCCAGACCCTGCTGGCCACCACGGGCCCGGGTTTCCGCTACGTTTCGGACATCGTCGTCAGTCCAGTCGACCCGCGCCGCCTCTACGCCGCGACCAACAGCGGCGTCTGGCGCTCCGACGATCGCGGTGCCAGTTTCGTCCAGATCCTGCGCCCCACCGACCCGGGCGGCGCATTGCTCCACGAGGGCTGTACCGACCTCGAGATCCTGCCCGGCAGCGATGCGCTCCTCGCCAGTTGCGCCTCGCGCTCGGAGGACGACCGCTACTGGCTGCCCGGCAGCGTCGTTCCGCCCACCTGTGGCGGGCCCTGCCCGGCCACGGTCTTTCGCACCGAGGACGCGCGCGGCAGCCCGCAATGGCAACTGGTGCTCAGCGAATCCGGCATGGGTCGCACCTCGCTGGCCGTGGCGCCATCGAATCCGCAGGTCGTCTACGCGCTGGCCGCCAGCATCGTGCCGGGACCCGACCGCAACGGCGACGGCCGCGGCGATTACGACAACGGCCTGCACGCGCTGTTCCGTTCCGACGATGGTGGACGTACCTTCGCCACCCGCCTGCGCAACAGCTCTCCGGATAGGCTGTCGACCTATCTGCTGAGCTATGCCGACGGCTTCGAGGCACAGCGCTGCGGTTTCGGCAACTTCTGGGCTTATGGCGCGGGCTGGTACAACCAGGCGATTGCAGTGAACCCGCTCGACCCGGAGATCGTCTGGGTCGCCGGCATGGAGGTCTATCGCTCCGACGATGGCGGCGCCAGTTTCGGCAAGGCCTCGTACTGGTGGCTGGATGGGCTCTCGCCCTTCGGGACGCACGCCGACGTGCACCTGATCCGCTTCCACCCGGACTATGCGCAGGGCACGCGCCGGATGTTCATCACCAGCGATGGCGGTGTCGCCTACACCGATCGTGACGACGCGCCGGTGCGTCGCGGGCCGGAAGCGGCTTGCAGCGCCGGGGACGGCGTGGTGCCCTGGGTGACGATCGAGCGCGGCCTGGGTTCGACCCAGTTCTACAGCGGCGCGGTCTCGCGGACTGCCTCGCTGTGGCTGGGCGGCACCCAGGACAACGGGACTTTGCTGCAAACACCGTTCTCGAACGAGGGCGAGTTCAGCCATGTCCTCGGTGGCGACGGCGCGATGGTGGCGATCGACCCGCGCAACGACCTCGTCGTCTACGCCAGCTACCAGAACGTCAACCTGCACCGCTCGATCGATGGCGGCCTCAACTTCGTGCGCGCCACCAACGGGATCAGCGACACGCCGATCTTCATCATGCCATTCGTCATCGACGAATCGGCGCCAGACCGACTCTACGCCGCCGGCACGCGCCTGTGGCGCACCAACAACCAGGGTCGCAACTGGAGCGCCGCCAGCGCGGTCTTCGGTGGCGACTTCAGGGACCGCATCTCGGCGCTCGCCGTCGCCCCGACGAACCCGAACCGCCTGCTCGCCGGCAACCATCGCGGCATTCACCGCAGCAGCAGCGCCACCACGCTAGGCGCCGGCTCGGTGCTCGCGCGCGCGACACCGCGCGAGGGTTGGGTGTCCTCACTGACTTTCGATCCGCTCGATGCCAACGTCGCTTATGCCACCTATTCCACTTTCGGCGGAGCCCATGTCTGGAAGAGCACGGATGCCGGTGCGAACTGGATGCCGATCGACGGCAGCGGCGCCGGAGCCTTGCCCGACATTCCGGTGCACCACCTCGTCGTCGATCCCGGCCATCGCGAACGGCTTTACATCGGCACCGATCTCGGCGTCTACGTCAGTCTCGACGGCGGCGGCTCGTGGGCGCGCGAGACCGGCGGCTTTGCCGATGTCATCGTCGAGCGCCTGGCGATCGCGCCCGAGGGGCCAGGCAGCCTGCCCTGGCTGTATGCCTACACTTACGGCCGCGGCGTCTGGCGCGCACCGCTCGGCGACTTCGACGGCATTCCGTCGTACCGGATCGACCCGGAGATCTCGGGCGCCTTCTACGACCCGGCGCAGGATGGCCATGGCCTGATCCTCGAGGCCATCGACATGGGTGGCGTCATGGGTGTGGTTGCGACCTGGTACACCTATGTCGACGGCCGCCAGGCCTGGCTGGTGGGCGCCGCGCGCGCCACGGGCGCGGAGGCGCGCATACCGATGCAGATCACGCGTGGCGCCCAATTCGGCGTCGGCTTCGATCCCGCAGACGTGGTGCGTGAGCCCTGGGGCGAGTTGCGCCTGTCCTTCGACAACGCTGACAGCGGCCGCGCCGAGTGGACCAGCAGTCGGCCGGGCTTCGGCAACGGCAGCATGCCGCTGGTACGGCTGACCCGCGTGGCCACGGGAGGCAATGGCCCACTGCACGGATGCGCCAGCGGCAGTTGGTACCAGCCGGCGCAGGATGGCCATGGCCTGCAGATGGAGATCGTGGGCGAAGGTAACCAGCGCCAGGCGGTGGTCGTCTGGTTCACCTATGCCGACGGGGAGCAACGCTGGCTGACCGGAACCGGGCCCATCGTCGGTGATCGCGCGACGATCCCGCTCGCCATCACCGTGGGGGGGCAGTTCCCGCCCGCCTTCCAGCCTGGCCAGGTCAGCCGGGAGCCTTGGGGCACGCTGGAGTGGACCGGCTTGGACGCCGGCACTGCGCGCATCCAGTGGAACAGCACACGCCCTGGCTTCACGAGCGGATCGCTGGACCTCGTGCGACTGACCACCCTGTTGGGAGTGCCCTGTCCATGAGACCCTGGTGATCCTGCTGTCCGCTTCGCCGCCGGATTGCGTTTCACCGGGCATGACAATGCCGCCACCGATGTTCCGCGCCGCGAGTCCACCATGACCGACACCGCCCATGCCCTCGTCACGCCGGATCCATCGGCCGACGCTGCCTTGCTGCGCGACAGCTTCGCGGCTGCCGTCACCGATCCCGCGGCCTTTGCCGAGGCCTTCTACGCACGCCTGTTCGCCCTTGCCCCGGCCGCCCGCGAACTCTTTCGTCCCGACATCGGGATGCAGCGCGAGAAATTCGCGCAGACCCTGGCGACAGTGGTCGCCTTCCTCGACGCCCCGGAGGCGCTGGCCCCCGAGCTGCGCCGACTGGGCGCCCGCCATGTCGGCTACGGGACACTGCCGGTGCACTACGCGCTGGTCGGCGAGGCCCTGCTCGACACGCTCGCCATGGCCGCCCCCGATGGCCTCGACGGCAAAGCGCGGGCGGCTTGGCAGCGTCTGTACGGCTGGATCGCCAGCGAGATGCTGGCTGGCGCGCGCGGAAAGCCTGGCTGACCAAGCATGATGTGCGTGGGTCTGGATTCATCCCGACGCTTCTCCGTTCGGCTCCAAGAGCGTCCGGATCAATCCGGACCCACACTCACCGGAGCCGTCAACGCACGCCATACTTGCGCTCCTTGGCTACCCGAGGGCTCGTGCATGCACGCCAAGCACATCAACCCGATCCTCAACGTCTCCGACTTGGCGGCCTCCTTTGCTTGGTTCGCGAAGCTCGGATGGGGCAAGAACTGGGAATGGGGCGACCCGCCTGACTTTGGCTCGGTGGGCTCGGGTGAATGCGAGATCTTCCTGTGCGTCGACGGCCAGGGCAGCCGCGGGCGCGGCGAGAACACGCGTACGATGGGCCCCGGGGGCGACGACCGCGCCGATCGTGGCGTCTGGCTGATGGTCTGGGTCGATGCCGTTGATCCCATCCACCGGCGCTGCCTGGAGGAGGGTCTCGAGCTGACCTTCCCGCCCACCAGCATGCCCTGGGGCGTCCGCGAGATGCATGTGCGCCATCCCGATGGCCATGTGCTGCGCATCGGACAGCGCATCGGTGCAGCTCATGGCTGACGGGCTTCGGATCCGCTTGGCGACCGCGGCGGACGCCGCCGTCGTGGGCGCACTCCATGCCGAGAGCTGGCGCTCGGCCTATCGAGGCCTGCTGCCGGATGCCGCGCTCGACGGTGATCTCGTCGCCGAGCGCCAGCAGACCTGGGCAGATCGCCTCGGCGCCGGGGGTACGCGCCGCCTGACCTGGCTGCTGCTGGAGGATGACGCGCCCGAGGCTTTCCTCAGCCTCGTGCTGGAGGAGGATCCGGTGCACGGCCACCTGATCGACAATCTGCATGTCCGCCCGCACCTGAAGTCACGCGGCCACGGGCGACTGCTGCTGGCCGAAGCGGCACATGCGGCCGCGCGGCACGATCCGGCGCAACCGCTGCACCTGCTGGTCCTCGACGGCAACTGGCCTGCAGCCCGCTTCTACGAGCGACTCGGTGCCCGTCATGTCGAGACCCTGGAGGACGACCACCTCTCTGGCACCCGCGTCCGCTCGCACCGCTACCGTTGGACGAATGCCGGCGCGCTACTCGCGGGCCTCGGTGTAACTCGCTGATGGCGCACTGCACAACGAGCCCTGACATCCGATCCCCTATGCTCCGCGCTCGATTTCCCCACGGAGTTGCCTGCGGGTGCGATTGAAGCCGCTGAGCGGTCTGGATGCCGGGTTCCTCTACCTCGAGGCCGCCGGCACGCCCATGCACGTCGGCAGCCTGATGCTGGTCGAGCCGCCCAGGCGCCGCGGCTACGATCTGCATGCCGCGGTGACGGCGGTGATCGCCGAGCGCCTGCCCAAGGCGCGCGCGCTGCGCCGGCAACTGGTCGACGCCCCGCTAGAACTGGCGCACCCGATGTGGGGAGAGGCGGCCGAGATCGATTTTTCGCGCCACATCACCCGCGAAACCCTGCCGCGGCCCGGCACCCATGCACAGCTGCTGCGCCGTGTCGCCGAATTGCATGCCGATCCGCTGCCGCGGGACCGGCCACTGTGGCGCTTCGTCGTCATCGAAGGACTGGCCGACGGCCAGATGGCCTTCTACTCGAAGATCCACCACGCGATGCTCGATGGCCAGGGCGGCGTTGCCCTCGCCCACGCGCTGCTCGACCTCGAAGCGGTGATTCCGCGCAGCCCGGGCAAGAAAGCCGACGCTGCTGCCGCGCCCGCCGCGAGCCCCGGGACCCGCGCCCGTGCCAGCACGGCAGTGCGTGCCACCATCGGCCAGATCAGCAAACTGCTGCGCGCGGTCCCGGGCACGCTCAAGCTCGCCGGCGCGGCACTGAGCCATCCCGGCGCCACGCTGGGGTCACTGCGCGAGGGTCTGCTGCTCGCGCCGCGCACTCCGCTCAACGTCCATATCGGTGCCGGGAGGCGCTTTGCGATCGCCAGCGTGTCGCTCGATCGCGTCAAGCGCGTCGCCAAGGCGCGCGGCGTCTCGCTCAACGATGTGGTCCTGGCGATGGTCGGCCACGCGCTGCGCGAGCACCTCGCGCGGCGCAAGGCGCTGCCCGAAGAGCCCATGGTGGTCGCGATGCCGATCTCGCTGCGCGCCAGCGGCGATGCCGGCATGGACAACCAGGTCTCCATGGTGCAGTGCCTGCTGCCCACGCAGATCCGCGACCCTGGCGAGCGCCTGGCCGCGATCCGGGCCGCGACCAGCCAGATCAAGGCCCGGGTGTCGGCCCTAAAGGACCTGATTCCCACCGATTTCCCCGGCCTCGCCGCGCCGCTCTGGGCTACCGGCCTCAGCCGGCTGTGGGCGCGCGGCGGCAAGATTCTCGACCAGTTGCCACCACTGGCCAATCTCGTGGTCAGCAATGTACCCGGGCCACCCGTGCCCCTGTACCTGGCAGGCTCACGGGTCGTGCACTATTACCCTGTTTCCATCGTGACCCATGGTCTGGCGCTGAACGTGACGGTACACAGCTACGCCGGCTGGCTGGAGTTCGGCCTGATCGCCGCCAGTGAAGTGATCGAGCGTCCTGACACATTGGCGCGCGGACTGGAGCGTGGTCTGGCCGCACTCGAGCGGGAGAATGAGTCATGAGTCGAACTGACACCCCGAAGCCCCCTTCGCGCCTGCTACTGGCGCTGGAAGCGCGGGCCGTGTTCGAGTGGGCCAGCCTGCCACTGGCCTGGCGCTGGCTGAAGCGCGCGCCCCGTGGCGACGGGCATCCGGTGCTGGTGCTGCCCGGCCTGGTCGCCGGCGACGGCAGCACCTGGCCCCTGCGCCGTTTCCTCGACGAACTGGGCTACGTCACCTACCCGTGGACCCTAGGCGTCAACTTCGGTCCACGCGGTGAGACGATCCCGAAGCTGCTGCGCC
>JANJUH010000230.1 GCA_024710675.1 Lysobacterales bacterium | reverse complement strand
GATGGCAACGCGCCCGGGTGATCTCGACCCGGGCATCCTGCTGCACCTGCTGGCACAGGGCCACGACGCGGCCAGGCTGGAGCGACTGCTGTACCGCGAATCCGGCTGGCTGGGTGTCTCCGGGATTTCGGCGGACATGCGCACACTGATGGCGAGCACGGAGCCCGCGGCACAGCTTGCGATCGAGCTGATAGTGCATCGGGTCGTGCAGGGTGTGGGCGGGCTTGCGGCGACGCTGGGCGGCATCGATGCCCTGGTCTTCACCGCCGGCATCGGCGAGAACGCCGCGCCGATTCGCGCGGCGGTGCTACGACGCCTGGCCTGGCTGGGTGCGGATCTCGACGAGACAGCGAACAACGCAGGCGGCCCTCGCCTTACGAGCGAAGGCAGCCGCGTGCGCGCCTGGGTCATCCCGACCGACGAGGAAGCGGTGATTGCGGGGCATACATTGGGGCTGTGTCACCACCTGTAGGAGCGCCCTCGGGCGCGATGGCGCGTGCGGCAAGCCCTTTCGCGCGCAGAGCGCGCTCCTACCTCAGCGATGCGTGCACGCCGCAAGGGCCGTTTCGATGCGGGAGCGCCCTTGTGGCGCGACTTCGAGGCCTCGCGATCGCGCGTCAAGCGCGCTTCCACAGAAGCCCGCTCAGTTCGGCCCTGAACCCATCCCGCAACCGATCTTTTTCGGCGGATCGGCCGGAGGATCTAGCGGCAGGCCCTGCGCGAGCAGGATCGCTTCCATCGTCGCGATTTCGCTGCTGCCGTCTTCGGCATAGGCAGCGACGATGAGGGCGCCATCGCGCTCGGGGCAGGCCGCGGCCGCCTTCATCAGCCAGTTCAATCGGGCCCTTTCGTGCACGGCGATTTCGCGCTCGGCGTCGGTCCGGGCGACCTTCTCGAACAAGCTGACACCGACCGCCCGGTTGTAGTAGCTATCGCCCCGGGTCATCAAGCGCTGTCCAATCGCCCGACAGTCAGCCTGCAGGCTCGAATCCGCGAGCTCGCACCAGCGAAAGAGCCGGAGCGAATCGGTGATGTTCAGGGCGTGAACCAGGGCCATGGCCTCCATGTCCACGGCTGACAGGCCCTCCTCGGCGAGCATGGCTTCCTCCTCGGCGCTCGTTGGCATCGGCGGCAGGGTCGCCAGGTGTTTGCGGATCCAGCGAAAGGTGGGGGTGAAATCGGACTGCAGGCGCGTGCTGCGCGCCGCCCGGGTCAGGATCTGCTCGGCCTCTCGCCGGTTAGCCTCGTTCCCTGGATCCGGCAGGGCCATCAGCCACGAACGCAGATGATCGGGATCCAGTTTCTGCAGCTCCAGGACGAGCCGCTGGCGTTCCCCGGCGATGTCATCGGGCCGGTCTTTCAGCAGGCGGGGAAGCAGGTCGATCAGGGTGCGCAGGACGCCGGGATCCACCGGCGGCTTGCTGAGAAGCTTGTCGGTGAGCAGGCGCACCTGCCCATCCCCGCAGACCACCGGATCCTTGCACCAGTTGCCGGCGAGCCAGGCTGCGAGCAACCACGCCTCGGGCTCCGGCCGCGCCGAGAGCAGGGTGACCCGCTCCTTCAACGCGGCCTGGAATTCGGGTGATTGAAGATCCTGGCTGGCATGCACCTGCGGACCGAAACTGGCACCGAGAAGCGCGAAGACGGCAAGCAAGCGATGGCGCATGGAGGTCTCCGGGCGGAATCGTCCGTCAGTGTAACGAACTCGGTTTCAGCATGGTTGCGCTGACCTGGCCCTTGCGCCTCGACTTCAGCTTTGATTGACGGGGACCGGGCGCAGACAGCGGGCCCCGGGAGGCTTATCCGACGCCAGCCGGCCGCCGCCCGTAGAACTGGTACACCCCGCGATCCTCGCGGTGTTCGAATCCATGCCGGCGATAGAGGCGTACCGCGGGATTGTGGGCCTCGACATGGAGGGTCAGGTCAGCGCCCTGCTGCTCGGATTCGGCGATCAGCCGTTGCAGCAGTGCGCCGCCTATGCCGCGCCCGCGCTCTTCGACGACCAGCGAGACTTCCATCAGGCGGATCTCACCGGGTACCCGGTGCACGTAGATCCGTCCAATCGGCCTGCCTGCGCGCTCGATCAGCAGGAACTCGGCGTCGGCATAGTGGGTGTGATAGTGCTGGTGCTGGAGCGCGAACTGCTGGGCGAGGAAGGCCTGCTTGGCGGCTTCAGGCCACGGCACCGGCGCCAGCTCGGCGGCGCGGACCTCGGCGTAGAGCGCACAGAGGAAATCGCGATCGTCCTCGCGGATCGGGCGCAGGTGCAGATCGCGCAGCGGATCCTCACCCAGGTCCGAAGCGGCCGGCGCGTTAGCCAACCGCGAGCACCACCGCGTCGAAGTCGCGCGGACTGCCATCGCGCAGGGACAGCGCCCGCGTCGCCGGCTCCCACAGCAGCTCCGATCGCCGCGGCGGCTTGCCCGTCGCGGTGCGCGGCGAGGCCAGCACCGTGACCGCGTCGGATTCGAGCACCGCCTCATGGCGTCCCGCCAGCGGACGACCATCGATCGTGGCGACCAGGCGCACGGGCCCGACGGGCAGTCGCATGCGCAGCGGGCTGCCGGCCGACACCATCCCACTCCCGTCGCGCCGGAGCTGCCAGGCGTGCTGAACGAAGGTCTCGCCGTCCTCGCCATTCCAGACCAGGTCGAGATCGAAGCGCCGGAGCGCACTCACGGCCTGGGCCACTTGGACCGCCAGGATGCGCAGTGTGCCGGCCGCACAGACAGCGCCCGCCGTATCGATGCGATGCATGGCGCAGACAGCGCCTGAAGCCGTCCCCGTGTCGAGGACGCTGGCCAGCGCCTGGCCCGGAATCCACCCGGCGGCAAGTGCGGCGCCGGTGCTTGCGAGGATCTGCCTGCGTTTCATGCTCGGTACTCTTGTGCGCGTTGGGCCGACGACCGCTTCGTGACGCTCAGCTACGGGGCGGGAAGATGCCCTGCAGGGCGACGCAGAAGTTCATGGTCAGGTAGGGCTGCATGTTGTTGTGTGGCAGGCTGCCACCCGCCGGGGCCAGGGCTTCTGGTGCCATCGGGACCGCCGGCGCATTCGCGGGGGCGTAGGCGACCGACAAACCGCCGTAGGCGCGTCCTGCCGGCGTCGTCGAATCGTCGTCTTCCAGCGTCCCCACCAGCGTGTGGGTGTGGGCAGGGATTTCCGACTCGAGCAGCGTCACGGTCGCCGCCCCTCCGGTCTCGCCGAGGTCGCGCAGGCTGAGACCAGGCCCTTGCCCGGCACCGAGCGGCACGTTGCCCTGCAGGTCCGGCAGCGCGAAAGTGCTCCTTCCATCGCCGCCGTAGGTGGTGCCTAGGAGCGAGAACAGCGCCGTATTCTGCGAGATCGGCAACAGCTGGCCATTGCAGAAAGCCCACCCTTGCGGCGCGAAGTTGAAGGGGAAGATGCGGATCTCGGCGACGAAGGGATCGCTCACGGTGATGACCTTTAGTTCTGAGTTGGGAAGATCCCGAACAGCGAGATGATGAAATTCAGGCCCAGGTAGGGCTGCATGTTCTCGTGCGGCTGGCTGCCGCCGGTCGCGGCAATGGCCGTAGCAGCCATCGCCGTGTCGGGTGTGCCCGTGGAATAGAGGTCACCTTGGGCGATGGCCGGCAGGTTGCCCTGTGGGCTGCGGCTAAGGGCGGGCGCGGCACTGACGAGTTGCGCATGGCCGTGGACGGGTATCTGGGCTGCGGTCAGCGTGACCGATTCGGTGCCGCCATTCTGGCCTATGACCCGGTTGCTTAGCCCGGGGCCCTGTCCCTGGTGGATCGGCACACGCCCCTGCAGGTTGGGCAGGCCGAAGGTGCTCTGGCCGTCACCGCCGTACGTGGTCCCGATCAATTGGAAAAGTGTCGTGTTCTCGCTGATCGCCAGCAACTGGCCATGGCAAAAAGCCCATCCGGCCGGGGCAAAGTTACCGGCAAAGATGCGGATCTCTCCAACATATGGCTGTCCCATGGGGCGTGATCCTCAGTTCTGGCTCGGAAAAATGCCCTGCAGCGCAATGCAGAAGCTGATGGTCAGGAAAGGCTGCATGTTGTTGTGCGGCTGGCTGCCGCCGGCGTTGCTGATGGTTCCGGTGGCTGCCGGCTGCACGCTGGCTGCCGGCCCATAGGCATTGATCGAGGGCGTCGCCGGCAGGTTGTTCGGCACCCCGTCAAGCGTCGCCGGGTCGCTGCTGCCGCGCTGGGCGTGGGTGTGCTGCGGCATCTCGGCGGCACTGAGGGTGTGGGTTTCCTGTCCGGCGCGTTGTCCGAGCGTGTAACCCGTCCCCATGTGGATC
>JANJUH010000200.1 GCA_024710675.1 Lysobacterales bacterium | reverse complement strand
TGGAACTTGGTGCCGTACCAGGAGGCGATGCCGCGCTCGAGGTAACCCGAACGGCTCGGCAACACGCGATAACGCTTGCCCAGCACTTCGTAGGGCGAGTGGTTGCCGTAGCGCGCCAGCGGCTCGTCGCGCGGCACCGGCTCGGGGATCTTCGAGACATCGAAGGGCTGGCCGGGTGGGCCATCGAGCGGCTCGTAGTCGGCCGGCGGCGGAGGCGAGGGCGGCGGCCCGTCGCGGCGCGGCGTCGAGCCGCAGGCAACCAGCAGCAGGCAGAGCAGGACGAGGACCAGCCGAGGGGTCATGGAGCGCTGCGCCCTTCCGCCCGCGCCTTGATCGCCTGCGCCAGCTCGTGCACCGCCATCGCGTACAGCGGCGAGCGGTTGTAGCGGGTGATCACGCGGAAGTTGGCAAAGATCGCGTGGTAGGCGAGGTGCTCGGGGGCATCCTCCAGGGCAAGCAGGTTGGCGGCCTGCTCGGGCGACAGCGTCGCGCCGGCCGGTGGCTGGTAGCCCCACTCGACGAGCTGGCTCAGCGGGAAGACCGGATCGAGGCCGGTGTCGCGCAGCCGACGCGCGCCGGGCGTGGCGGTCAAGGGTGCCGTGACCGGACCGCCGGCGACCCAACCGTGCTCCTTCAGGTAGTTGGCGACGCTGGCGAGTGCATCCTCGGGCGATTCCCAGAGGTCGATGCGGCCATTGGCGTCTTCGTCGACCGCCCATTTGAGGTAGCTCGTCGGCATGAACTGGCCGAGGCCCATGGCGCCGGCATAGGAGCCCTTGACCGAGGCCAGGTCGAGCGTGACCTGGCGCTGGCGCGGCAACTCGAGAAACTGCTTCAGCTCACCGCGGAAATAGGGCTGGCGCGGCGGGTAGTAGAGGCCGAGCGTGGTCAGCGCATCGATGACCTTCCAGGAGCCCATGATGCGGCCGTAGAAGGTCTCGACGCCGACGATCGAGACCACATACTCGCCGGGCACGCCGTAGCGGGTTTCGAAACGTTCGAGCAGGACCCTGTGCTTGTTGTAGAAATCTGCGCCCTGGTTGATCCGGTCTTCGGTCAGGAAGATCGGCCGGTAGGCATGCCAGGGCTTGGCTTCGGCCGGGCGGGTCATCGCATCGATGATCCCCTGGCGCTTCTCGGCGCCGTTCAGCAGGGCGCGCAACTCGGCGGCGCGGGCCTGGTCGGAGCCGGCGATCTCGGCGATCAGGGCCTCCATGCCCGGATGTTTCTCGGCGGCCACCGGGGCAGCGAGCACAAGGGCAAGGGCGAGGGCAGTCAGTCGGCGCATGCGCGATCCCGGCAACAGTAGGGAAACCCCGATGCTATCCCGTCGAGTGCGAACGGCGGGCGTATGGGTATCCGCGGAGGCGACCGGGTTTCAATGGCGGGCGGTTCGTAGGAGCGCCCTCGGGCGCGATTGCGGCATGCCGCGAGCGCATTCGCGCGCAGAGCGCGCTCCTACACATCGCCCTGACGAGCGCTTGCGGCAACCTCAATCCCCCACCCCCAGCCGCTTGCGCTCCAGCCGCCGTAGGAACTCCTGCATCACGCGCCGGTAGAGGTCCTCGCCAAGGTACGCATCCTCGATGCCCCAGTCGATGTTGGGGTTGTCGTTGACTTCGATGATGACGACCCGGTCGCCGACCTGTTTGAGATCCACGCCATACAGCCCGTCGCCGATCGCCTGCGTCGCGCGCAGGGCCAGCTTGACGACTTCGGCCGGCACCTCGCGGATCGGCAGCGTGCGGAAGGCGCCCGAGCGCGCTCCGCCCTTGGCCGCGTGGTTGTAGATCTGCCAGTGCCCGCGCGACATGTAGTACTGGCAGGCAAACAGCGGCTCGCGGTTGAGCACGCCGATGCGCCAGTCGAACTCGGTGGGCAGGAACTCCTGCGCCAGGACAAGGGCGGTGTGCTGGAACAGCTCGTCGGCGGCCTGCTTCAGCGCTGCCGGCTGCTCGACCTTGACGATGCCGCGCGAGAAGGAGCCATCGGGCACCTTCAGCACCAGCGGATAGCCCAGGGATTCCGCGATCGCGGCGATCTTCTTCGGCTCGTCGCGATACAGGATCTCGGTGCGCGGCGTCGGCAGCTTGCGGCTCTTCAGCAGGTCGGCCAGGTAGATCTTGTTGGTGCAGCGCAGGATCGAGGTCGGGTCGTCGATCACCACCATGTCTTCCTTCTCCGCCTTGTTGGCGAAGCGGTAGGTGTGGTGGTCGAGCGCGGTGGTCTCGCGGATGAAGAGCGCGTCGTATTCGGCGAGCCGGGCGTAGTCGTTGCGGGTGATCGGGTCGACTTCGATACCGAGGTCCTTGCCCGCGGCAACGAAGGCCTTCAGCGCCCTCTTGTTCGACGGCGGCCACTGCTCGGCGGGGTCGTGCAGCATCGCGATGTCGTAGCGGAATTTCTTCGGCGTGCGCCGGCTGCGCCAGAGCTTCTTGCTGAAGCGATCGAGCGCGGCGGCGAAGCCGTCCTCCTGGGCATCGGTCAGCGTGTGCAGGCCGATCGGGCGCACGGCGTCGATGCGCCAGCGGCGATCGCGCACGAACTCGATCTTCAGGATCGGACAGGGGAAGGCCTCGAAGAGCTGGCGCGCGAGTTCCTTCAGCGGCTCGTAGGCGGTCTCGCCGAAATAGACCAGGATCGCGAACTCGGTGGTGTCGCGCCCCTCCTGGGGCAGGAAGCGGGCGAGTTGCTGGTTCAGGTCCTCGATGTCGAGGGCATACAGCGAGCGCCGGCGCAGATCGTTGATCGTGCGCACCGAGGGAATCACCTTGTGCCCGCGCGCCTCGGCCAGCAAGGAAACGTAGTAGCCGGTGCCGAGGTACTTGTAGCTGCGGCAGAGGTTGATGACCTGGGTGCGCTCCTCGTCGGGCCGGATCGGCTCCTTGAGGTAATCGCTGGCGACGACGACATTCTCGGACGGCGAATAGCTGCCCCAGTCCGAGGCTTTCTCGACCACGATGACGAGACGGCTCATGGTGTCCGGGCAGGGATCCGAGGGGTGGGTCCGGCGCAGGCCTGCGCCAGACGGAAAAGTGCGCGCATAGTCTGTCACGCAGCCGGATACGGACAAGGGCATGGACGAGGCAGGATTCAGGCGGCGTAGGGAAGGCATGGCGGGCGATGCGATGCGGCTGCGACCGGCCCGCGCGGCCGATCTGGCCGCGCTGGTGGCGCTCGAGCAGGCGGTCTTCAGCGGCGACCGCATGGCCGCGCGTCAGTTCCGCCATCACATGGACAGCCCGAGTGGCGAGCTGGTCGTGGCCGTCGGTCGCGATCGCGCGCTGCTGGGCTATGCGCTGCTGCTGCGCCGGCGCGGCAGCCGCGTCGGGCGGATCTACTCGATCGCCGTCACCGCGCAGGCGCGCGGCAGCGGGCTGGGGCGAGGGCTGCTCGAGCACCTGGAGTCACTGGCGCGCGCTCATGGATTGACCGAGATCCGCCTTGAAGTGCGCAAGGACAATGCCGGCGCGATCGGCCTGTACCAGCGTGCCGGCTACGAAATCTTCGGTGAGCGCGCGGCCTATTACGAGGACGGGATGGATGCGTGGCGGATGCGGAAGGGGCTGGGCGACTGAAGGGTCAGGGGTCAGGGGTCAGGCTTCGGGGCCTTCGCCGGCACTTGCGGGCGGACAGGGAGCGACTTCGGGCCGGTCGTGAAGTCCGGGCCCCTGCCCCTTGACCCCTGCCCCGTCCCGGCGTCCGGCCGCCTCAATCCGCCAGCAACTGCCCCAGCAGCCCCGCGCAGCGTCGGCCCTGCACGCGCATCGAGCGGCGCTGGGCGCGGACGATGGCCTGGATATCGGCGAGCGCGTCCTCGAAGCGGTCGTTGACCACGAGGTAGTCGAACTC
>JANJUH010000193.1 GCA_024710675.1 Lysobacterales bacterium | reverse complement strand
AAGCAGCCGATGTTCGTCTCGCCGACGGCAAACGCCTCTACGCCCTGCTCGCCAGCGAACTCCCCCCCGCCCGCGCGGCCAAACTGGCCGCGCAGTGGAGTGGGGTTCCGAAGCGGGCGCTGTACGGAGGCGAGGCATGAGTGAGCACGCCTGTTTCTGCGCAGGACATCCCGGTACGCGTTTCTACGGCGATGATCCCGGGCACATTGCGGGCCTCGAGATCATCGAGGACAACGGCCGCTTTCCCGCGACGCTACGGGTGCGCTGCCGAAGCTGTGGCGGGCTGTGGCTGGTGCACCAGATCCCGTACGGCGGGATTTATGGGGATTTCGAGTGGCACTCACTGCCACGGTCATCGGGAGGGAGCGCAGAGCCGGACAGCAACTAGTCCTGGCATCGCTACCCCATCAGCCCGCGCTTGCTGCGGTCCGTGTCACGGGGGAGCGATCGACTCCTCGATCACCGCCACCAACTGCTCGGCCGTCATCAGGGCCTGCAGCCGGCCCAGCACCTGGCCATCGGCAGCGAACAGCAAGAGCTGGGTGGACTTGGCCCGGTGCTGGTCGATGAACTGCTGCGTGGCCGGTCGGCCGATGTCCGCCACGAGAAAACGCAGCTCGTTGCCGAGGATTTCGCGTGCCTTGTCCATCTCGCGGGTCTGCTGATTGCTGACGACGAGGTTGGGGTCGTAGACGAAGACCAGGGCCGCCTTGCCCTTGCCGATCTGGCTGAGGTCGGTATCGAAACCGCGCGGCAGGATCGTCACGCCCAACGCCACGACGCCAGCGAGGAACAGGGTCGTGGCGCCGCGGATCCACCAGCGGTGGGCGCGCGGGCGAGTTCGAGAATCCGACGACATCAGGGTGTCCTCCCGGTCAATCCTTGCCAGTCGCCAGCATCTGGGCTCGGATGTCCAGATTTTGCGATGGTGGATGCCGCCGCGGCTGTAAACGCGCGAAGGTTCCGTCGGTGCGGTCCGCTGCGCTCACCACACCCTACGCGCCCGGACGGCACTTCGATGCCGCATGCAGGGTGCCGGTGAACGAAGTGAACCGCAGCGGAGGGGACTGGCCGCCTTGTCCTGGCGCAGCCGGTGTGCCGGCACTCGATTCCGGCCGCAGCCGCGGTCGGCACGAGGTCTTGTCACAGGCTCTCAGCGCATTCCGCAGGCAGCGTAGCCGCGCGCCGCAGCGACCAGTTCACCGGCCGCCTCGGCAGCCCCTTTCCACCAGCCCCCGCGCGCCACGGCGCGCAACGGACCGAGCGGATCGGGGCCTGCGTACAGGGCATCGGCGATGGCCCGGATCTGCGGACACAGGCCAAGCGTGGGTTCGAGATCCTGGGCGCGTGCCAGCAGCGAGAGGAAGGCCGGCTTGTTCTGTTGCAGGTTGTCCGGATCAGGGATCACGCTGCACGACTGGACGGTGCTGAAGTCCGGACCCGCCAGGGTGCACGCCAGGCCGTTGGGCCAGACCGCGTTGACGTCGATCGCCTGGCCATTGCGCGGCAGGTGGGCGAGGGCGCGGACCGGGGTGTCGAGCAGGGCGCGCCGCCAGGCCTGGGCACGGGCCGGGTCGAAGGTGTGGGCGTAGTTGCGATACCAGCGCTCGAGCAGCGGGTGATACCAGGCCTGCAGCATGAAGAACTGGCCGACGAAGCACTGGGGGCCGGCGTCGAGGACCAGTTCGCACATCAGACCACTGCGCAGGGAGTGGTCGATCAGGTGTTCCAGGGTCGCGCGCAGCCGGCTGTCGCAATCCTGGCCCTCGTTGCCCGGCACGAACTGGGCGCAGTTGGCCAGGCTCTCGAGGTACTGCAGGTTCAAGCGGCCGATCGCTGCCCAGGTGGTGTTGTCCTGCGGATCGTTGACGAAGCGCAGCCCCGCGGCATGGCCGGCGGCGGCGATGCGCTCGCGCTCGGCGATCCCGCCGCGCAGCACGTAGGCGAGGGCCTGGTGACGGTTGTAGGTGTAGTCGGCCGATCCCGAGTCGCTGCGGTGCCAGAGGCCATCGCCACTGCCGCCGGAGCCGAAGCTGTGGCCAGCGATGTTGCTGCCGCGGCGGTTGCCGAAGTGGTAGTAGGCAGTGTGCGTCATCAGCCGCGATTGCGGGATGGCGAAGCTCCACAGCCAGCGCGGTTCGCCGCTGCGGAGGAACTCGACAAGCTCGATGTGTGCCGGATCCCAGTAGTTGAGACGCACCTCGTTCTGCGCCGGGCTCGGGTTGACCTGATAGCCGAACTGCAGGTCGAACTGGATGTCCGGCCATAACTGCGGCCCGAAGGTCTGCGCGCACAGCCATTGGCTGGCGTTGTCGCCGCCGGGACCAGGGCAGGGTTCGTCGCCGATCGTGTCGTCCTGCTTGCGCTCCAGGTACTGCCGGTAGGCCAGGCCGATGGCGCCGTCGAGTTCGCCCGAAAGCGCTGGCAGGATGCCGCTGGCATCGAGATCGCCCGGCAAGGGTCGCAGCGTCAGCGGGCTTTCCTGGGCTGCGCGCATCGCAGTCATCGCCGGAATCAGGTCGCTGCCAGCGCTGCTGGCGATGTCCAGTTTCAAGCCTCCGGAGAACCACAGGCTCTTGGCCTTGCCGACGGCAATGCGCTCGTGGATCAGCCTGAAGCCGATGCGTCCGGCTTCGACCTGCATCGCCTGCGGCTCGCGATAGCGCGTCCATGGCTGGCGACCGAGCGCACGCAGGACGCCACCGCCCACACCCAAGGGGCGCTCGATGGCGGTCAGCAGCTGCGGATGGTATTCGCCGGTGAGGGTGGAACCGGGCAAGACCACGGCTGCGCGCCGCCTCCAGGGCGTGCCGCCGCCGCGTCGCTGCTCCACCGATACCGGCACCCCGGGGCCGGCCAGCTGCGCGGGCAGGGTTGGATCAATCGCGTAGTAGTGATCGGGTGCACTGATACCGCGCGCCAGCGGCAGGCGGAACTCGAAGGCGTCGAAGTGAACCAGCGCCTGCGCGGGTGCGCCCTGCGGCGAGCCACAGGCGTTGCCGAGTTGCCAGTCGAAATCGATGTCCGCACTACCGCGCGCGAAGCGCAGCGTCATCGAAATGGGCCATCGCGGCCAGTCGGCGATGCCGTCGCAACGGGCCACCGGAAGCGGACCCTCCAGATGACCCTCGAGGTGCAGCAAGACACTGACCGGCCCGGCGCCTTCCCAGCGCGCGCGCGTCAGGGCGATGGACCCCGGCAGGTGCTCGCCGGCTTCCAGCAGGGCCTGGCCGGCGGCATCGGCCACGAGCGCGCGCAGACCCTCGTCAGTGCTGCCCGGCACGCTGGCGAACACCTCTTGCAACAGTCCGCCGGCATCGCGAACACGGATCCTGGTGATCGGCTGGCTACGCGTGGCATCGAGCGTGAACTCGGCAGCGCCGGTGTCGATGCTGCGCTGGGCACCGCTGCCTTGCACCACCAGGGCTCCTGGGTCGCTGGCGGCGGGCGCTGCCGGCAAACGCAGCAAGGCCAGCGTGGCGCGCCCGGCATAGGGCAGCTCGACGGCCAGTTCGGTTGCGAGCCAGCGGATCCCGGCGTTGGTCTCGGCAAGGGGGCGACCCCAGCGCGAGCGCACGTCGAACTGCGCCGGCCAGCGCCGTCCCCCAGGTCCGATGACGACGAGTCGGCCCAGGTCGGCGTCGTGCCGCGCGCTGGCGCGGGCGATCGGCAGCGAACCGCGGGCGACCTCGCTGCGGGCCTCCGGACGTGGCGCCTGATCGCTG
>JANJUH010000162.1 GCA_024710675.1 Lysobacterales bacterium | reverse complement strand
TTCGCACTGCCCGCAGGTGCCCATCGTCGCCCGTGCCCGCGACCTCGAGACCAGCTCGCGGCTGATCGAGGCCGGCGCCAGTCACGCCTACCCCGAGATCGTCGAGGCCAGCCTGCGCCTCGGCGCCACCGCGCTCGAGATCCTGCGCGTGCCCAGCGACAACATCGAGACCGTGCTGCAGGGCGTGCGCGACTGGGATTACCGGCCGGTGCTGGAGAAGTCTGAGGCGGGCTGAGGACCAGCTTGGCGCGGAAGCGGGGCGGGTTCCTCGAGGCGCCAATGAGCTCGCCTGGGCGGGAAGGTGCCACATGCCCGCACGCCTGATGCGGGAGCGCCCTCCTGGCGCGATGTCGGGGCGACACAGGTCTCGCGCCGATCGCGCTCCCCCAGCCTGTTGCGCGGGCTGCGCTTTGGCGGGTCGAGCCGTGGAGGCTTGACCGTCATCAAGGCCCTTCGGCGGCTCGTGCCTATGCTGCAAGCCAAGACACGGACGGGGGTATCCAATGACGCGCCAGATCATCATCTTGCTTGGCAGCTTGTCCGTGTTGCTGGCGGGCCAGGCGGCATGCGCTGCCGACCTCGAATCCGGTCGCCGGATCTACCAGCAATCCTGCGCCATGTGCCACGGTCCCGGCGGCCAGCCCGATCCGGCCAGTCCGGTGGTCCAGGGCCTGGAGGTACCGCCCGCCGACCTGTCCGACCGGCTCTTCAACAGCCGCGAGCCGGCCGGCGACTGGGAGCTGGTGGTGGCACACGGCGGTCATGCGATGGGCCTGTCGGCGCAGATGCCGGCACAGAAGGATGCGCTCGACCCGCAGCAGGTGCGCGATGTGGTGGCTTATGTGAAGTCGCTGGCCGATACCTCCGAATACCCGCCCGGCGAACTGAACTACTTCCTTCCGATCCGCACCAAGAAGGCCTTTCCCGAGGACGAGATCGTCTGGAAGGCGCGCTACACGCCGATCGACGACGGCAGGGACGTGCTGCGCAATGTCATCGAGGTCGAAAAGCGGGTCGGCAAGCGCGGCATGGTCGTGCTCGAGGCCATCCACGAGGACAACGGCATCGACAGCGAGATCACCAAGGTCGAGGTGGGCTACAAGCGCGTGCTGAGCTGGAATGTCGAGAAAGGATCGATCCTGTCGGCCGCAATCATCGCCGCCTTTCCCACCGACGGGGGGGAATCGGACGAGCTGATCCCCTACCTGGCCTACGCGCGGTCATTCGGCGAGGCGTGGATCCTGCAGAGCAGCGCCCGCGCCATCACGCCGCTCGATTCCGCCGGGGATGGCAGCCTCGAGCTGGCCGGCGCACTGCATTACCGCTGGACGCCGTGGCCGCGCCGCGTCTTTGCCGGACTCGAGCTCATCGCCGAGGCACCCTACGAGGACTTCGGCAGCGCGGTGCAATGGAGTGTGCTGCCGCAGTTGCGCTTCGGGCTGACCAAGGGCGGGCACGTCGCGCTGAACCTCGGTGTGGAGATCGGGCTCTCGGACCAGGCGTGGGATACCCGCGCCCACGCCGTGCTGCTCTGGGACTTCGCCGATGGCAGCTTTTTCAAGGGTTGGCGTTGAAGCGCACTCCCTGATCCGGGTCCGACTTCAGGTGGGAGCACGCTTGTGGCGCGACGGGAAGGCGACACTGTCGCGCCACAAGGGCGCTCCTACGAGGAGCCGGTGCCCGGGTTTCAGCGATTGGTCAACTGGATCTCGATGCGCCGGTTGATCGCATAGGCGGCCTCGCTGTTCGACGGGTCGAGCGGGCGGAATTCGCCGAAGCCGTTCGCCGCCAGCCGGTTGGCCGGGATGCCGGCGACGACCAGGTATTTGACGATGGCGATCGCGCGCGCGCTGGACAGTTCCCAGTTCGAGGGGAAGCGCGGCGTGTTGATCGGGCGCTTGTCGGTGTGGCCGTCGATGCGCAGCACCCAGTCGATCTCGGGCGGGATGTCGGCGGAGACCTCGCGCAGCGTCTGCGCCAGGCTGTCGAGACGCGCGCGCGCGGCCGGCGTCAGCTCGTCGCTGCCGGAGGCGAAGAGCAATTCGGAGGGCACGACAAAGCGGTCGCCGACGACCTGGATGTCGCTGCGGTTGCCCAGGATCTCCCTGAGCTTGCCGAAAAAGTCCGAGCGGTAGCGATTGAGTTCGTTGACGCGGTTCGCGAGCGCGAGGTTGAGCTGCTTGCCGAGGTCTTCGATGCGCAAATCCTTGGCTGTGGACTGCGCGCGTTCGAGGTCGAGCGCGGCCTGCAACTCGCCGAGTTGCGTGCGCAAGGCGAGCAACTGGCGGTTGAGCAGCTCGATCTGTGCGCGCGCCTCGTTGGTCAGCTCGGTCTGCTCGACGAGCTTGGTGCTCTGCTCGTCGAGCTCGGCAAGGCGGCTGGCGATCTCGGCTTCCAGTTGCCGCTTCAGTTCGGCCAGCGCGGCGAGATCGGCGGCCGCCTTGGCCAGCTCGGACTCCTTGCCTTCGAGCGCAATCTGCGTGCTGGACAGTTGCGTCTCGGTCTCGCCCAGCGAGATGCGCAGCCCGTCGCGCTCGGCGCGCGTGGATTCGAGCGAGGCCGACAGCTCGCCGATGCGCAGCTCGGCATCGGTCCTGGCCTTCTTCTCCATCGCCAGCACATCGGCCAGTTGTGCCAGTTCCGCACGCAACTGGGTCAGCGCCTTGTCGCGGCCGGAGAGCTGGTCGGACAGCACGAACTGGCCGATCGTGTAGATCAGCAGCACGAAGACCAGCACCATCAGCAGCGAGCTCAGCGCGTCGACGAAACCCGGCCAGTAGTCGATGGAGCGCCGCCGGCGCCCGGCGAGCGAACTCATGGCGCGTTCCGCTCGGGGGCGCGACGGGGCTCGAGCGCCGCGGCGATCGTGCGCGTCAGCAGGCGGAATTCCTGGCGCAACTCGTCGCTGATGGTGCTGCCCGACGGACCTTGTGCGAGCTGGCGCAGTGTCTGCCGGAGTTCCTGCTGGGTCTCCAGCAGCTCGGCCTGCGCGCGCGAGTCGCGCGAGAGCAGGTCACCGAGGCGCCCCAGTTGCTGGTTCAACGCGGCGAGCTGCTCGGCGCCGGCACGGCGCTCGCGCTCGCTGTCGGCGATCGCGCGCTGCATGCGCTCCAGGCCATCGGCGGTCTGCTCCAGCAGCGCCTGCACATAGGCTGGCACCGAGGCATCGCCCTCGCCGACCGGGCCACCGCCGCCCAGGCGCGTCATGCCCGACAGCCAATCTTCCAGCTCGGTGTAGAAGCGGTTCGACGTGCGCGAAGACAGGAGGTCCAGGAAGCCCAGCACCAGCGAGCCGGCGAGGCCGAACAGCGAGGTCGAGAAGCTGGTCGCCATGCCCGCGAGCGGCGCTTCCAGCCGCGTCTTCAGCGCATCGAACATCGCCAGCGCGTCGCTGCCGGCGGACAGCCCGGCGATGATCTCGCCGACCGAGCCGATGGTGCGCAGCAGGCCCCAGAAGGTGCCGAGCAGGCCGAGGAAGATCAAGAGGCCAACGAGGTAGCGCGACAGGTCGCGCTGCTCCTCCAGGCGCAGGTGCACGCTGTCGAGGATCGAGCGTGTGGCGGTTGCCGAGAGCGTCAGCGGCCGGCGCTCGGAGCGCGCCAGCATCTGCGCCATCGGCGCCAGCAGCACCGGCGGGGCGATCGGCCGCTCCGGATTGCTGCGCCGGTAGTGCTCGATCCAGGCCACCTCGCGCTGCAGGCGGAAGACCTGGACCAGGTTGACGATCAGGCCGACGACGAAGACCGCGAGGATCACGCCGTTAAAGAGCGGCGTGGCGCCGAAGGCCGACAGCAGCGGCTCGGCCAGCGCGGCGGCGGCAAGCACGATCAGCGCGATGAAACCGAGCATCCCGTAGAGGGCGCGGGCAGGTTGGCTCATGGCGGGTCTCGAATCGGACGACCGGCCGATCTTCGGCGATCGCGGCTGAACGAAAAGGCCGATCGAGGGCTATTCTTGGCCCCACCATGACCTTCGGCAGGGGGTGGGGATGGCCGCGATCGCAATCCGTGCGCTGTCACCGGGCTGGGTGTTGACGCCCCTGGCCCCCAGGCGTGGCCGACCGGCTCTGGTCCCTGATCCCTTCGCCGCCCGCCTCGATCCATCCGCTGTCGCCGTCGATGGCGAATACCTCGCTGAAGCGCGCCGCCCGCGTGCCGGCATCGCGACTCCCCGCCGGTTGGCCCTGGAAGTGATCCCGCCGGGCGCGGAGCAGGTCGCGCTGATGCTGCGCCTGCCCAGTGGCGCGATCCGCTTTCAGTTTCCCGAAGCGGCCGGACCGCGGCGCCGTGGGGCTCCCCGGCGCCTTTGCTGCACGATCGAGCTGCCGGACGCGGAGAGTCCGGTCCGGCGCGGGCCGCTGACGGGCGCCCTGCGCATCGTGGTGCTGCGCCTGCTCGGCGGCATCGTCCGCAGCAGCCTGCCGGCGCTGGCCAGGCGCTGGGAGAAGCGCAGCTTCCGCGAACGCGGCATCAAGTCAGGCTTCGTGCGCATCCTTGGCGGTGCGGCGGGAGACTTCGCGCTTCAGCCTGTGGCACCGAGCGCGGCCGACGCGGCGCAGGGGCCGATCCTGCTGATGCTCCACGGCACCTTTTCCGACACCGCGGGCTCCTACGCCAAGCTCGCGCCGCTGGGCTTCTACGCCCAAGCCCGCGAGCGCTATGGCGCGCGCATCCACGGCTTCGAGCACCCGACCGTCGGCACCTCGATCGCCGACAACCTCGATGCCCTGTGGTCCGAACTGCCACACGGCGCAATCGAGATGGATGTCATCGGCTATTCGCGCGGCAGCCTGTTCGCTCGTGCGCTGCTGGCCCGCGCCCGCGCCGGCGGCGATCCGCAGCGCCAGGTGCGCATCGGCAAGGTGGTGCTGGTGGCCGGCCCGCAGCAGGGCACCGCATTGGCGCGCCCGCAGCGTTATCGCGACACCCTGGGCTGGCTCGCCAACCTGCTCGACGCGCTGCCCGACAATCCGTTGACCAGCGCCATGAGCTGGGTCTCCGGCAGCCTGTCCTGGTTTGCCGCCGAGGCGCTGGGCGTGCTGCCGGGGCTGGCGGACATGGATCCCGATGGCCCGGTCATCGCCGCTTTCCGCGAGCGCGGCAGCAGCGACGTGCCGGCCTGCCATGCCGCCGTGACCGAGTTCGAGGCCAGCGGTGCCTTGCGTCTGCGCCTGGCCGATGCCCTCGTCGACGCCTTTTTCGCCGAAGCCAACGACCTCGTGGTGCCAACCGCCGGTGGCTGGCAGCTCGGTCCGCCGGGTGCGGCCGAGATCGAGGCCGCACGCCGGCTCTCCTTCGCCCCGAAGGCGCCGGGCGCCGCGTCCGAGGTCCACCACCTGAACATCCTCGCGCAGCCGGCGACCGCGGGCTTCCTGCTCGCCGCCCTCGGCGCCACGACGCAGCGACGGAGTGTCCTGACCCGGGGTGGCCGCAAAGGTCGCCCGGCGGGACCGGCTGCGACCGCGCCCGCCAGCGCTGCCGGGGGCGTGCCCGCCGCGATCGTCGACGACAGTTTCCACCTGCTCGTGCTCGGCGATCCGGAGGCGCGGCCGCCGCGCCCGGAGACCATCGTCGCCAGTTGGCGTGGCGCGCGCGTGGTCGAACGCTATCGCTGGGGCAAGGGTGGCGATGGCCCCGCGGCGAGCGCCGGCACCGAGGCCGGCCGGCGCTGGCGGCAGATCATCCGTTACCACCAAAGGCTGATCGACGTCTTCCGCGGCGAGCCGGCGGCGCGAGCGCTCTCGCCGACCGAACTGGAGGCCTTCGGGCACCTGCTGTTCGCGGCGCTGTTCGGCGGCAGCGTGGGGCGCTTGTACGACGAGGCCCGCGGCCACCACGGTGGTCGCCGCCTGCACCTGGTGCTGAACTCGAACGTGCCGCGCTGGGCCGAGAAACCGTGGGAACTGGCGATCGATCCGGCGCGTGGCAGCCCGCTGGCGATCCAGGACATCCACCTCGTCCGCGATGTCCTCGGCATGCTGCCCACCGAGCAGCTGCCGGCGCATCCGGGTCCGCTGCGGATCCTGGTCGTGCAAGCGCAGCCGGTCGACGCCGCTGCGCTGTCGGTGGCGGCCGAGGCGGCGCTGATCGAGCGCGGCTTCGCCGAACTGGCTGCCGCGGGGCGGGTCAGCGTCGAGGTCCTGGCGCGTGCGACGCCGGCCAGCCTGCACGAACGCCTGGCCCGTGGCCGCGGTCGATTCGATGTGCTGCACTTCGTCGGCCATGGCGAGTACGACGAGGCCGCACAGGCCGGGCTGCTGCTGTTCGAGGACGGGCAGGGCCGCGGCCAGGCCCTGGGCGAGCGCGAGCTCGGCCGGCTCCTCGCCGGGCGCGGCTTGCGCCTGGTCTTCCTCAATGCCTGCGAGAGCGCCCGCGGCGGCGGCTACAGCGCCTGGATGGGCGGACTGGCGCCGGCCCTGCTCCGGCTCGGCATTCCGGCGGTGATCGCCAACCAGTTCGCCGTCGACGATCTCTCGGCGCTGGGCTTCGCCCAGCAGCTCTATGCCCGGCTCGCGGAGGGAATGAGCCTGGCCGAGGCCGTGCGCGAAGCCCGCATCGCGCTGTGCTGCAGCGCCGGCAGCCAGGGCCTCGATTGGGCTGTCCCGGCGCTCTACACCCGTGTGCCGGGCTTGCGACTGATCGGCGTCAGCAATGGGTCGCTGGTGATGACGACGGGAATGAAGGGACGATCTATCCGCTAGACGCGCTGATGCGATCGAAGCGAGGTTCGCTGGGTGCCTCTGAAGGCCCTTGCACCTGTGGCGCCCGCAGCGAGCGCAGCGTGGCATCGCCAGCACGCTTGGCCAGCCAGTAGGCGCGCGGCGTGATGCCGGTCAGCGCGCGGAATTCGCGGATTGCATGCGGCTGGTCGGCAAAGGCGATCGGGAAGGGCGCCCAAGGATCGTCTTCCCAAGGGGCAGCGTGCAGCGAGCGCAGCATGCGATCGACCCGGGCGATGCGCTGCCAGGTCTTCGGTGTGCAGCCGTGCCAGGCGGCGAACTGGCGGCGGAACTGGCGTTCGGACAGCCCGCAGGCCCGTGCGGCCTGCGCCACGGCATCGCCATCACTGGTCGACAGCAGCGCCAGGCCTGGCGCCAGTGGGTCCTCGTGCGAGGCGTGCCGGAATCGCGCTCGCAACCACTCACAGGCACGCTCGCGCCAGCGCTCCGGGCTGTCCCCGGGGTACGGCGACAGTGCCGCAGCACCCTCGGCATCGATCTGGGCCAGGTCGACGATGCGTTCGGTCAGCGCATCCACGGGCGCGCCGGTGAGCGCCCGCAGACCGCACGACGTGAGGCCGATCGCATGCACCCGGATGCGGCAGCGCGCATAGCCGTAGCCCGGTCGGAACTTGGGGCCCCACAGCGCCACGATGGGTGACGGCTGCCAGGTGTCCTCTTCACGCGGACGCGTCCAGTAGCGATCGCCGAGCGTGACCTGGATCGAGCTGCGCAGCTCGGGCAACAGGCGCATCACGCCACCACCCGCCGGATCGTCGCGATGGACGAAGGCATGGACGAAGGCGGACAACCCGGCTGGCGGGTCGAGGCGCACCAGGGAGCCCGGAGCCGCCGCTGTGGCCGATTCCTTCAATCCTCGCGCCTCCAGGCCGGCTAGGGTGTGGCCATCGCACTCCTGGAGTATCGGCGATGGCCGCCGCGCAATCCCCGCATTCACCCGCCGTGGTCCATCCGCGATGGCTGGCCGCCGCGATCCTGCTGGCACTGGCCTGGTCGACGATCAGCGGCGATGTCGTGGGCTGGCTCGCCCAGGACCTGCCCAGGGTGCCCTACCTGCGCTCGCTGCTGGCGACGCTGACCGACCTGGCCGTGTTGCTGCTGCTGGCGGCAGGGGTGGCGCGCCGCTCGCCGCTGTCCCTGCTGGCCTTGGCCGGCCTGCGCAAGCCGATCGTCGTGCCACTCGCCTGGGCCGCGATCGTACTGGTCCCCGCGTGGCTGGCGTGCCTGCTGTGGATCGACACGCGGCCGCAGGTCGCGGCCATCGATTTGCTCTGGAAAGGCCTCGCCGGCCCCTTCGCCGAGGAACTCCTCTACCGTGGCCTCGCGGTCGGCCTGCTGACCACCCTGTGCGGCTGGCGCTGGCTACCCGCCTGCCTCGCCCCGGCCCTGCTCTTCGGCCTCGCGCACCTCGGCCAGGGTGCCGATCCAGTGAGCATCGCCGGCATCGCCCTGATCACCGCCGCCGGTGGACTGCTGTTCGGCTGGCTGTGGGTACGCTGGGACGGCAACCTGTGGCCACCGGTGCTGCTGCACGCCGGCATGAACAGCCTGTGGCTGCTGTACGGCCTCGGCGAGAACGCGATCGGCGGGCTGGCGGGGAATGTGCTGCGGTTGGGGATCGTGGCAGTGGCGGTTGCGCTGACGCTCGCCTGGGTCCGTCGAGCCGAGATCGCGGCGTCGCGGGCGAGGTAGCTTTCCACCAGATCCACAGGTGCGCCGGAGCCCGTCAGAGCAAAGCGGTCGGCGGCCTCGTCGCGTGGGGGAAAGGCCGACTGTCCGGTCCGCCCGGTGCACGTCTGCGACGGGGACCGGATGTGGGCCCTTGCGGTCACGGGTATCTGCAGGCGCTATCGTCGCCCCCATGAAGACGCCCGCCGAACTGCTCGACCAGAACCGCCTGTGGGCGCTGGCCATGATCGAGAAGGACCCGGCGTATTTCCGGCGCCTGAAGGACCAGCAGAGCCCGAAGTACCTGTGGATCGGTTGCTCGGATTCACGGGTGCCGGCCAACCAGATCTGCGGGCTCGAGCCGGGCCAGATCTTCGTGCACCGCAATGTCGCCAATGTCGTCGTCCATGCCGACCTGAACTGCCTCAGTGCCGTGCAGTTCGCGGTCGACCTGCTCCGCGTCGAGCACATCATCGTCTGCGGACACCATGGCTGCTCGGGCGTGCGCGCGGTGCTGGAGGGCCAGCGCGTGGGACTGGCGGACAACTGGCTGCGCCATGTCGGCGATGTCGCCAACAAGCACGCCTGCGTGCTCGACCGGGCGGGCCCGGAGTGCCGTGCCGACCTGCTCTGCGAGTTCAACGTGATCGAGCAGGTCGAGAACGTCTGCCAGACCACGATCGTGCGCGATGCCTGGGAGCGCGGCCAGTCGCTGACCGTGCATGGCTGGCTGTACGGACTCGGGGACGGCCGCTTGCGCGATCTCGGGATGGCGATCAGCTCGCCGGGGGAACTGGCCGAGCGCTACCCCCACGCGCTGGCGCGCGTTGGGCGAGGGCTCTCGTAGGAGCGCCCCCGGCGCGATCGTGGCGTAAAACAGCGGCGCTTCGAGTGCGGTGCGCCGTGCGCACCACACCCTGCGCGCCCGGCCGAAACCTCAGGGCGACCGGTAGGGTGCCGGTGAGCGCAGCGAACCGCACCGACAGCGATGCGGGATCGCCACGCCGGGGCGGCGAGGCTCAACTCAGCGAAGGCGACGCACGTTCACTGTCGATCCCGTACTTCGCGATCGCCTGCGCGACCACCTTGCGCTCGATCACTCCGTCGTCGGCCAGCGCCGCGAGCGCGGCGACGGCGATGTGGAAGCGATCGACCTCGAAGAAACGCCGCAGGTTGGCGCGCGTGTCCGAACGGCCGAAGCCATCGGTGCCGAGCACCGAGTAGCGCATGCCGTGCGGCAGGTAGGGCCGGATCTGCTCGGCGAAGGCGCGCACGTAGTCGGTCGCGGCGATCGCCGGACCCGCGCTGCCTTCGAGCAGGCCGGTGACGTAGGCCTTGCGCGGCGCCTGAAGCGGATGCAGCCGGTTCCAGCGCTCCACCTCGACCGCCTCGCGGCGCAGCTCGACGAAGCTGGGGCAACTCCAGATCGTCGACGCCACCCCGAAGTCCGCTTGCAGCAGCTCCGCCGCCGCCATCGCCTCGCGCAGGATCGTGCCCGACCCGAGCAAGTTCACGTGCAGTGCCGCCTGCTTCTTGCTCTTGCCTTTCGAGTCCCGAGTCCCGAGTCCCGAGTCCCGCAGCCGATACATGCCCCGGATCACGCCCTCCGCCGCACCCTCCGGCATCTCCGGATGGGCGTAGTTCTCGTTCATCAGCGTGATGTAGTAGTACTCGTCCTGCTGCTCGGTGAGCATGCGTTGCATGCCGTATTGCAGGATCACCGCGACCTCGAAGGCAAAGGTCGGGTCATAGGCTCGGCAGTTCGGGATCGCGCCGGCCAAGAGGTGCGAGTGGCCGTCCTCGTGCTGCAGGCCTTCGCCGTTGAGCGTGGTGCGGCCGGCGGTGGCACCGAGCAGGAAGCCGCGGGCGCGCATGTCGCCGGCCAGCCAGGCGAGGTCGCCGACGCGCTGCATGCCGAACATCGAGTAGAAGATGAAAAACGGCAGCATCTGCAGGTTGTTGGTGCTGTAGCTGGTGGCTGCGGCCAGCCATGATGAGAAGGCACCGGCCTCGGTGATGCCCTCCTGCAGCACCTGCCCGGCGGTGTCCTCTCGGTAGTACATCAGCTGGTCGGCGTCCATCGGCTTGTACTTCTGCCCGAAGGGCGCGTAGATGCCGATCTGCCGGAACAGGCCCTCCATGCCGAAGGTGCGCGCCTCGTCAGCGACGATCGGCACCACGCGCGGACCGACGGCGGCATCGCGCAGGATCATGTTGAGCGCCTGCACGAAGGCCATCGTGGTGGAGATCTCGCGCTCGCCGGAGGACTTCAGCAGGCGCTCGAAGACCTCGAGCTTCGGTGCCGGCAGCGATTCGTCGGACTGGCGACGGCGCCACGGCAGCGGGCCGCCGAGGGCCTCGCGTCGGGCCTTGAGGTACTTCGCCTCGGGTGAATCCGGGCCCGGATGGTAGTACGGCACTTCCTCGAGCTTTTCGTCCGGGATCGGGATGTTGAAGCGGTCACGGAAGGCCTTGATCGCCGCCGTATCCATCTTCTTCTGCTGGTGCGTGATGTTCTGCGCCTCACCGGCCTTGCCCATGCCGTAACCCTTGACGGTCTTGGCGAGGATCACCGTCGGCATGTTCTTGGTGTTCACCGCCGCGTGGTAGGCGGCGTAGACCTTGTGCGGGTCGTGGCCACCGCGATTGAGGTGCCAGATGTCCTCGTCGGCCAGGTTGGTGACCATCGCCGCGGTCTCCGGCGTCTTGCCGAAGAAATGCTCGCGCGTGTAGGCGCCGCCCTTGGCCTTGTAGTTCTGGTACTCGCCGTCGACGGTCTCCATCATGATCTTGCGCAGCATGCCCTTGGTGTCGCGCGCGAACAGCGGATCCCAGTAGCTGCCCCAGAGCACCTTCAGCACGTTCCAGCCGGCGCCGCGGAACACGCCCTCGAGCTCCTGGATGATCTTGCCGTTGCCACGCACCGGGCCGTCGAGGCGCTGCAGGTTGCAGTTGATGACGAAGACCAGGTTGTCGAGTTCCTCGCGGCCGCCCAGCGAGATCGCGCCCAGCGATTCGGGCTCGTCGCACTCGCCATCGCCCATGAAGCACCAGACCTTGCGGTTCGAGGGCGCCACCAGGCCGCGGTGCTCGAGGTACTTGAAGAAGCGCGCCTGGTAGATCGCGGTGATGGGCCCCAGGCCCATCGAGACCGTCGGCGTCTGCCAGAAATCCGGCATCAGCCAGGGGTGCGGATAGGAGCTGATGCCCTTGCCGTCGACCTCCATGCGGAAGTGGTCGAGCTGCTCCGCGTTGATGCGCCCCTCGAGGAAGGCGCGCGCATACACGCCCGGCGAGGAATGGCCCTGGATGTAGAGCAGGTCGCCCGGATGGCCATTGCCGGCGCCGTGGAAGAAGTGGTTGAAGCCGACGTCATACAGCGTCGCCGAGGAGGCGAAGCTGGCGATGTGGCCACCGAGTTCACCCGGCCGCCGATTGGCGCGCACCACCATGGCCATCGCGTTCCAGCGCAGGATCGTGCGGATGCGCCATTCCATCGCGTGATCGCCCGGGCTCTTGGCCTCGAGGTGCGGCGGGATGGTGTTGATGTAGTCGGTGTTCGGATCGAAGGGCAGCAGGGCACCGGCGTGACGCGCCGACTCGACCATGCGCTCGAGCAGGAAATGCGCGCGCTCCGGCCCCTCGCGCTCGATGACGGCTTCGAGGGCCTCCAGCCACTCCTGGGTCTCGACGCCGTCGACGTCGACCTTCGTCAGATCGGTTTTCTGGTCCATCGCTCCTCCCGCGGGCCCAAACCCAAAGTCGCAGGATTATGGCGCGGGGGAGGGGCGTTCGGGGGTGCAATCGGTTGCACAAGGGCGGTGAGTGGTCCGCGCGCCTGCGGCGCCCTCAGTGGTGTGTGGTGGGTGGGGGTGGGGCGCGCCGGCAAGGTGTCTGGAGGTCAGGTGCTTTGATTCGATCGTGGTTTTGCCACAAAGAGCGTCCGGATGAATCCTGACCCACCAGAACACTGCAAGCTGGTGGGTCGGCATTCATGCCGACGCTTCTGCCACTCACCACTCACCACTCACGGCCTCCAAAAGCAGAGGCCGCCGGGAGGCGGCCTCTGCGTTACCACCGAGCCCGGAACGAACTCACTGCGCCTCGAGCGGATACACCTTGACCTCGACGCGTCGGTTCTTGGCGTGGTTGTCCGGATCGGATTGGTCGGCAGCGCGCGACCAGCCCATGCCCTGAGCGGCGAACTGGTTCGGGTCCATGTCCGGGAACTTGCGCAGGATCTCGGTCTTGACGGCATTGGCGCGGTTGCTGGAGAGCTCCCTGACCGCGCTGTCCGGCACCTGGCCGCGCATCGAGGCGTCGGTGTGGCCCTCGATGACGATGCGCGCCGCGCCGTAGCTGCCGGCGAGCTTGCCGATTTCCTCGAGGACAAAGTCTACGTTCGGATCGTACAGCTCCTCGACCGACTTGCCGTTCTGGTCCTTGACCACCTTCTTGTACAGATCCCAGGAGTTCGGGAAGAAGTGGATGACCACGGTCTTGGTCAGGATCTCCGGGCTTTCCGACTGGATCGCACTCGCGCTCATCGGCGCGAAGTTGGTGGTGTGGGTCGAGCGCTGGTTGGCGTACTTCGGCTCGTTGCCGAGCTTCTGGATGATCGAGAAGTCGACGATCTGATCGAAGGAGACGCGTGAGGACACCGCACCGATCTTGCGGTACATCACGTAGGCCGAGTTGAAGGTGCGCTCGAAGTTGGTCGGGTTGTTGCGATTGAGGAAGAACTCGCGGTTGTCGGCGTGGTTGGTCCAGTAGGCATCCGGCAGCATTGCCAGCGCGTCGGCCGGCGGCAGCGAGTAACCTTCGGCCATCCAGGTGGCGACTTGCTGCTTGGCTTCCTGGGTCTCGAGCGCGGTCATCGCATCGAAGGTGCCGCGAATCAGCCCTTCGATGATGTCCGGGTGGTCCTTGGCAAAGTCGGCGCGTGCGAACCACAAGCCGGGAATCAGCTTGTTGGCAGTGGCCGTGGACACCAGCAGCTTGTTGCCCTTCATGTCCGCGAGGTTGTAGATGTCAGGCGCCCAGCTCACCACGCCGGCGATGCGCTTGTCGGCGTTGAAGGCGGCGGCCGCCTCGAAGGCGGTGTTGGTGAAGCGGAAATCGACCTCGCCCGGCTCCACGCCAGCGTTGATCAGCGTGTTCAGCGCGAAGTAGTGCGAGGGGCTGTTCTGCGCCAGCACCACGGTCTTGCCGCGCAGGTCCGAAGCGGTCTTGATGTTGTCGCGCACGACGATGCCATCACCGCCGTTCGACCAGTCCAGCTGCTGGAACACGCGTGGCATCACGCGGCTGTCCTTCTGCAGGCTTTCCAGCAGCAGCGGCAGCATGTCCGCCGTGGTCCAGCCGATGTGCACATCGCCAGCGGCATAGGCATCGCGCATCGCAACCACATCGTCGATCACGACCAGTTCCACCTTGAAGGGCTGGCCACCCGGCACCTGCCACAGCTTGTTCGGCGCGAAGCCGCCGTTGGCGTAGACGAGCGGGCCCCAGCCGGGCCACACGTTGATCGCGAAGCGCACCGTGCGCGCTTCCATCGGCTTGTAGTTGGAGACACCCTTGACGTCCGGCAGCCGCTGGCTGGGAACGTAGGAGTACTCCTTGACCGTGGTGATGCCCGCGCTGTCCGGCGCCTCGGCGCCGCCGTCACCGGCTGCGACGGACGCGTCGCCGCTGTCCTGATCCTGCGCGGACTGCGAGGTGG
>JANJUH010000158.1 GCA_024710675.1 Lysobacterales bacterium | reverse complement strand
TGGAAGCGCTGGCCGCCCTGGCAGCGGATGCCGAGCAGGCCGTCCGGCAGCGTCGAGAAATCGACGATATGGGCCAAGGTGCCGACCGCCAGCGCGCTGGCCGGTTCGCCGGGTTTGCCGCGGATGACCAGGCAAATTCCGAAAGGCCGTCCGGCGCGCGCGCAGTCACGCACCATCGTCAGGTAACGCGGCTCGAAGATGCGCAGATCGACCGCACCGCCAGGGAAGAGCACCAGCGAGAGCGGGAACAGCGGGTACTCGTCGGCCGCGAAGCTCATGCTGCCTTCTCCGCCAATGCGGCCAGGAAGCGCCGGCTGGCGCCCTCGAAGCCACCGTTGCTCATGAACACCAGGTGGTCGCCGGCTTGCACCCGGTCCAGCAATCCGGCCAGCAGGGCATCGACCGAGGGTGCGACGTGCAGGCGCTCGCCGACCGTCCCGAGCGCGGACTGTGCATCCCAACGCAGTTCCGGCCGGGCCAACACGTGCACCTCGTCGGCCGCGCCGAAGGCGTGTGGCAGCGCGGCGGCGTGAGCGCCCTGGCGCATCGAGTTGCTGCGCGGTTCCATCACCGCGAGGATGCGCGCGCCGCCGACGCGGGTGCGCAGGCCCGCCAGCGTCGTGGCGATCGCGGTCGGGTGGTGGGCGAAATCATCAAAGACGTGGATGTCCCCGGCCACGCCGACCAGGTCCATGCGCCGGCGCACGCCACCGAACTGGGCGAGTGCTTGCAGTGCGCGGGCCGGATCGGCGCCGAGCGCGGCACAGGCGGCGATCGCGGCGATCGCGTTCATCGCATTGTGGCGGCCGAGCAACGGACTGGTCCCTTCGCCGATGAGTACGCCGCGATGCCACAGGCGCAAGTGTGAGCCGTCGGCTTCCAGCAACTCGCCTCGCCAGTCGAGGTCCGCGCCGTCCAGCCCGAAACGATCGACCGGAGTCCAGCAGCCCATGGCCAGCACTTCGGCAAGCGCAGCGTCCTCGCCGTTGACGATCAGTCGGCCATTGCCGGGCACGGTACGCACCAGGTGGTGGAACTGGCGCTGGATCGCGGCGAGGTCAGGGAAGATGTCGGCGTGGTCGAACTCGAGGTTGTTGAGAATCGCGACCTCGGGCCGGTAATGCAGGAACTTCGAGCGCTTGTCGAAGAAGGCGGTGTCGTATTCGTCCGCCTCGACGACGAAGGGCGCGCCCGTGCCGAGCCGCGCCGAGAAGGGAAAATCGTGCGGCACACCGCCGATCAGGAAGCCGGGCGCGAGTCCCAGGCGATCGAGCAGGAAGGCGGCGATGGTGGTGGTGGTGGTCTTGCCGTGGGTGCCGGCGACGGCCAGCACGCGCCGGCCCGGCAGCACCGTCTCGCCCAGCCACTGCGGTCCGCTGGCATAGGGCAGGCGACGATCGAGCAGGGCTTCGACGATGGGGTTGCCGCGTGAGAGCGCATTGCCGACCAGGGTCAGGCGCGGCGGCGGATCGATGTGCTGCGGCAGGTAGCCTTCGGCCAGGGCGATGCCGAGTTCGGCGAGCTGGGTGCTCATCGGCGGATAGACCTCACGGTCGCAGCCGGCGACGGCGAGCCCCTTTTCGCGCCCGAGGGCAGCCAGGCCGCCCATGAAAGTGCCGCAAATGCCGAGGATGTGCAGGTCCGCGCTCATTCGAAGGCCATCAGTTCGCCGGCGACGGCGTTGAGCACGATGAAGATCCCGATCGCCAGCGGCAGCGCGAACCAGAAGCTCAAGTGTACCGCCTGTCGCCAGATGTGCGCCTCGACGACGATGCTCCACAGCAGTATTCCAAGGAAACCGAGGCGCAGCAGTTGCAGGTCGAGATCGGCCGCGGTGGGGTCGGCGCGCGTCAGCGCGGTCGCCAGGGGCAACATCAGGAAGGTCAGCATCGCGCTGACGCCCATCATCGTGATGGCGGTCTGCTGGAAGCGGGCCGTGCGTCCGAACAGCGCGATCACGCCGTAGACCACGCCGAGGCGGATCGCCAGCAACACGGCGATCAGCGCCGGCGAGTAGTCGCGGCCGACCGCCTCCAGGTAGGCGACGCTCGACAGCAGGTCGAGCGCGGCGAATTGCAGGAAGACCGCGCGCCCGGCCGGCGCATCGGCCGGCGAACCGCGCAGTGTGATCACCTCACCGATCCAGGCGAGCAGCGACAGCAGTCTCATCGGCAGCGTGAATTCCGGTTGGCGAGCCGCCGCGGTCTGGGCTATCCGCTCAGCGCAAGGCTGCAAGAATGCGCGCGAGGATCTCGTCGACCGTGCCCTCGCCGGGCACACGGACCAGGGTCCCGTGCTCCGCGTAATAGTCGATCACGGGCGCTGTCTGTTCCTGGTAGACGGTCAGGCGCTTCTTGACCGACTCCGGATTGTCGTCGGCGCGGCCTTCGGCCTTGGCGCGTCCTGCGAGGCGGCCAAGCAGGGTCTCCTCGGCCACATCGAGCTGTACGGCCTTCTCGACCGGCAGCTTCAGGCGGCCGAGCAGGCCATCGAGCGCGCGCGCCTGGGCGAGGTTGCGCGGATAGCCGTCGAGGATGAAGCCAGAGCCGATGTCGGCCCGGCCAAAACGCTCCTCCAGCATGCCGAGCACGATCTCGTCGGAGACCAGCGCTCCGGATTCCATGACGGCTTTGGCCTGCAGGCCGAGTGGCGTGCCCGCGGCGACCGCCGCACGCAGCAATTCACCGGTGGAAATGTGCGGAACCGCGAGGCTCTGCTTGAGCAACGCCGCTTGCGTGCCCTTGCCCGAGCCGGGCGCTCCGAGAAGAACCATGCGCATAGACGGAACTCCGACTGACCAGCGGGCTAGAGTGCCGATACTGGGCGTTGATTGTGAACCCGACTATCGACGAACCTAGCGTGCGCCCAGCCCCCAAGTCAAACCGACCATGCCTGCCCCGAAGCTGCTCTACGCCCAATCCGGCGGTGTCACCGCCGTCATCAACGCCACCGCCGGTGCCGTCATCGAGACCGCACGCAAGCATCCCGCGCGCATTGGCAAGGTCTATGCGGCCCGCAACGGCATCCTCGGCGCC
>JANJUH010000143.1 GCA_024710675.1 Lysobacterales bacterium | reverse complement strand
GTAACCGCCGCCCACATCCACCAGCACATTGCCGTCGAAAGTGAGCTGCACCGTGACATTGACGGTCGGCGCTTCGTTCAGACTGACGACGAAGCTGTCCACCGTGGTGCCCGCCTCGCTGACCGAGAGGCTGGCCGGCGTGACCGTGAACGTGCGCGCGGTCGACGATGCGATCGACGAGACCAGTCCGCACACCAGCACCATCGTCACTTCGGCGACCAGCAGCACCAATCCGGGTTTCAACGGTGTCGCCGTGGCCGATGTCACGGTGGCCATTACCGACGACGACACGGCCGGCATCAGCATCACCCAATCCAGCGGTGGCACGGCCGTCAGCGAAGCCGGCGGCACCGACACCTACAGCATCGTGCTCGACAGCCAACCCAGCGCCAGCGTCGGTGTCACGGTCAGCTTCCCGGCTTCGGATCTGACGGTGAATGGCAATGCCGTTGGCAGCTACAGCACCAGTTTCACGATCGCCAACTGGAATACACCGCAGACCATCACCGTGGCCGCGGTGGACGATCGTGCGCTCGAGGGTAACCACGCCGGCGCGCTGGTCCATGCCTTCACCAGCAGTGACGCCGCCTACCAGGGCATCACCGCGCGGATCGACGGCAACAGCAGCAACAGCCTGACGGCGAACATCACCGACAACGAGACCGCCGTCCTCGAATGGATTCCGGCGATCGGCAGTGTCGGCGAAGGGGTGAGCAACGCCACGACGGTGCGACTCGACATCACCGCGATTCCGGCCGGCGGCACGCCAACACTGGAAGGCACCATCGTGGCCGATGTCGGCCTGAACCTGGGTAATGCGGAAGCGAACGACTTCGGCGCGATCACGCCCTCCGTCACCTTCACCAATGTCGCGGACCTCGCCACCGTTCCGGTCACCGCGGTGCACAACAGCGATACCCTGGTCGAAGGCAACGAGACCTACGTGCTGACCCTGTCGATCAGCAGCGCGCCGCTCGGCACCAGCGTGTCGCCCACGCCTTTCGGGGGCTTCCAGGGCATCATCAATGACGCGCAATCGGCCACGGTGACTCTGACCGGCAGCACCACCGTGAGCGAGGCCGTGGGCAGCACTCCGCTGACCGTGACCCTCAACGCGGGTGCCGGCAACACGATCGAAGACGCAGCCAGTGTGGTCGTCAACCTGGCCGACGGTAGCGCGAGCTATGCCGGTGGCACGGGCGACTACTTCTTCAACGGCCCGAACAACACTGCGACGGTCAACTTCGCGGCGGGATCGGCCGATGGCGCCACCCGGACGGTTCCGGTCAACATCCGCGAAGATGTGCTGGTCGAGGCCAGCGAGAGCTTTGCAGCCAGCTTCGGCGGAAGCACCGGTGCGGTCCTCGCCGCCGGTCCCGGCGCCACCCTGACCATCGAGGACAATGAAGCGGCCACGGTCAGCTTCCAGGCGCCGGGTAGCACCGTGGGCGAAGCGAGCACGCCGCACAGCGTGAATGCGCTGCTGACGATCACGGCCGTCGGCAGCGGGACCGCGTCGCTGTCGGCACCGCTGACCGTGGCGGTCACGCAGACGCCGGGCACCGCGGCGACGCCCGCGGACTACACGCTGTCGACTCCCAGCGTGAGCTTCGCGGCGGGATCGCAGAGCGGGGCGACGCAGCCCATCGCGATCGCCATCGTCGACGACAACATCTCCGAGTCGGACGAGACCTTTGCCCTCGGTTTCGGGGTGCTCACCGGAACCGGCACGGCATCGGGCAGCCATACCGTCACGATCACCGACAACGACACCCCGGGCGTGACCGTGATCGAGAGCGGTGGCACGACTATCGTCGCTGAAGGTGGCGGCACCGACAGCTTCACGGTGGTGCTGACCAGCCAGCCGATCGCGGACGTGGTGATCGCGCTGACCGGCACCCAGGTGAGCGCGGCGCCGGCGCCATTGACCTTCACGCCCGGCAACTGGAACCAGGTGCAGACGGTGACGGTGACGGCCATCGACGATGCGATCGACGAGGCCGATCCGCACGCGGGACACGTGGCTTTCGCCCTGAGCAGCGTCGATCCGGTCTACAACGGGCTGCCGGCCAGCGCGCTCAGCGTGCAGGTCGGCGACAACGACACGGCCGGCGTCATCGTCAGCGAGAGCAACGGCAGCACAGCCGTCACCGAAGGCGGCGCCACCGACAGCTACACGGTGGTGCTGGCCAGCGAGCCGACGAGCGATGTGAGCATCGCGATCACCACCGGCACCCAGTTCAGCGTGTCGCCGGGCAGCCTGGTCTTCACGCCGGCGAACTGGAACATGGCGCGCACGGTGACGGTGACGGCGGTCGATGATGGGGTGGTCGAAGGTCCGCAAACCGGAGTGCTGAGCCATGCGGCCAGCAGCGCCGATCCAGGGTACAACGGCATCGCGGTGGCCGGCTTCACGGTCTCGATCACCGACAACGACAGTGCAGTGGTGGGCTTCGCACCGGCCGCTGTCAGCCAGGCGGAAGGCATGAGCCCGATGATGTTCACGGTGACGCTGTCGAACCCGGTGGCCTCGGGCGTGACCTTGACGGTGAACAGCAGCAACGGCAGTGCGGGCGCGGCGGACTTCACGCCGATCGTCGCTGGCACGGTCACGTTCGCGCCGAGCAGCATGACGGCGCAAACGGTCAACGTGACGATCGCCAACGATGCGCTCGACGAGGACGACGAGACCTTTGGCCTGACGCTGTCGGGCCTGACGGCGACCGGCAACGTGAGCCTGGGCGCGGCGAGTGCCACCGGCACCATCGTCGATGACGATGCGACGCCGACGCTGTCGATCACCAGTCCCAGCCAGCCGGAAGGCGACGTGGGACCGACGGTGATGGACTTCGTCGTCAGCTTGTCGGCGGTCTCGGGCCGGGATGTGAGCTTCACCCGGGCGACGGGCGATGCCACGGCGACGGTGGCGAACAACGACTACGTGGCGATTCCGGCGGGCAGCGTGACCATCCCGGCCGGCGACATCAGCGTGACGATTCCGGTCACGATCAACGGCGACACCACCTTCGAAGGTGACGAGACCTTCGCCGTCAACCTGACCGGCATCACCAACGCGACGCCGGGCACGCTGACGGGCACCGGCACGATCGAGGACGATGACCAGCAACCGACGACGACGGTGATCGACAGTCGCACGCCGGTGAGCACGGTGGTCGGCGAGTCGTATGCGGTGGCGGTGACGGTGAGCGCGCAGACCCTGTCGCCGACCGGCAGCGTGACCATCAGCGATGGCAGCGCGAGCTGCTCGGCGCCGCTGGCGGCAGGTGCCGCGCCGGCCGCGACGATGAGCTGCAGCCTGGCCAGCACGACAGCGGGTACCAAGACACTGACGGCGAGTTACACGCCCGACAGCACGGCCTTCGGCGAGAGCAGCGGTACGGCGAGCCACCCGGTCACTGCGGCCGCGACGACGATCAGCGTCACGGGTCCCGCGCGCAGCCGGATCAACCAGCCGACCGGCTTCAGTTTCGCGTTGGACGTGACGGCCCCGGGTGGCGGAACGCCGACCGGGACCGTGACCCTGTCGAGCGGAACGGCAAGCTGCACGGCCACGCTGCCGGCCACGGGCTGCGACCTGAACTTCGCGACGCTGGGCAGCCGCACGGTCACGGCCAGCTATGCCAGCGACGGCAACTTCGCGTCCTCGACCAGCAGCGAGCTGCAGACGCTGGTATTCGCGCTCTCGGATCTCTCGATCAGCAAGACCGACGGCGAGGCGACCTACGAGCCGGGCGATCTGATCGTCTACACGGTGCAGGTGCGCAATGCCGGTCCCGACGTGGCGGCGCAGGTGCGCGTGCAGGACATCGTTCCGACCGGCCTCAGCGCGGTCACCTGGACCTGCGATGCCAGCGGTGGGGCGGTGTGCAGCCCGACCAGTGGTGTCGGTGACCTCGAGGTGACGCTGGCGAGCCTGCCGGTCGGAGCGCTGTGGAACTACACCTTCTACGGCACGGTGGCGGGTGCGCCGGAGCAGATCGTCAACACGGCGACGCTGGGCTTGCCGGCGGACACGACGGTGGAGGATCCGAACGTCGGCAACAACAGCGCCACGGTGGTGAGCCTGCTGGAGAGCCTGTTCGCGAACGGCTTCGAGGCGCCGCTGGTGGCCGGGCCGGAAGGCAGTTATCGGCTGCCGACGGCGGTGCTGGCGCCGGTGCTGGACGAGGTGGCGCGGGTGGTGTTCAAGCTCGACGACAAGCGCGGCGAGATGGCGCGGGTCTATGCGCGCGTGCACCTGGGTGCGGTCGAGTACGCCCTCGCCACGCGCGCAGCCGACGGCCGCTGGACGCTGGGTCCGTGGACGGGATATGTGGTCGATCCGAGCTTGAGCTGGAATGCCCAGCTCACGGCCGGCGGCTGGCAGCTCACGCGGGTGGAATTGCGCTGAGGCCAAGGCAGGGCGCCCGGGGACGGGCGCCCTCGCTGCCGTGCCAGCGCGCAGGCCCCCTGTGGGAGCGCGCTTGACGGGCGACGGTTCGCCCTCGAAGTTGCGCCACAAGGGCGCGGCCACATCGAAGGCGGGGAATGGAGGGTACGGTGAACGCAGTGAAGCGCACCGGCCCTGAAGTGGGAACCGGTAGCTGATGCGGGAACGCCGAGGTGGGATCCGTGGGGGAAGCTCCGCAACGCCAGCCGGCAGGACCATCGCTCCTCACCCGCCGCTGGTTATGATCGCGCCGGATGACTCGTGGCCAGCTCACCTTGATCATTCGCCGGCTGTTGCCGCTCGCACTGGCTGCCCTGCTCCTCGTGCCTTGCTCGGCTGCTGCGGATGCTCGTCGAGCGCCATACGTGCACCAAAGCTGGACGGTACGCGACGGCATGCCAGTGAACTCCGTGACGAGCCTGGTCAAGGCGCGCTCCGGGCATCTGTGGCTTGGTACCTTCGACGGGCTGGTGCGCTTCGATGGCGTGCGCTTTCGCACGTACAACGTCGGCAACACGCAGGGGCTGGTCCACAATCGCATCACCAGCGTGGACGAGACGGCCGACGGCAAACTGTTGCTGGGCACTGACGCCGGCGTGCTGCAACTGCTGGATCCGGTCCGCGAGCGCGCCGAGGTCCTCTGGACCACCCCGGTCAACCGCTCGAACCTGGTCTGGACGGGGCCGGACGGCACGCTCTACACCAGCCTGATGCCGGGCCTGGGGCGGCTGACCGACGGACGCATTGAAAGTCTGGATGTGGGCTCGATGTCCGGACTCCACATCGCCGCACTGGCTTTCGGATCCGGATCGACGCTCTGGCTGGCCACCGAGAACGCCGGATTGTGGCGGCTGTCGCAGGGCCTGATGCACCCGGTGGCGCGGGCGCAGCTTGTCGAGGTCGGGGACATCCGAGATCTTCTCGAGGACGACGAGGGGCGCCTGTGGGTGGCTGGCGAGGGCGGTGTCCAGTTGATCGAGGATGCCGCGGTCTCCTGGTTGCGCGATGACAGCGACGAATGGCGGGTTGCCACGCATGTGCTGGAGCGCGACAGCAGCGGTCGCATTCTGGTCGGAGCCGAGAAGGGCGTCTACGAGTGGCGGGGCGGTCGGCTCGTCGCCCTCGACGCAATGGACCCCAGGCGCTCGCCGCGGACCCTGGTCTTGGAGAACGGAGGGCAGATCTGGCGCATCTCCCCTTCCGCGGTGTTCCGCGAGCAGGGCGGGCCGGGCGGAGCGCAGTTCGAGCTGCAGTATCGCCTCGCCGACCTCGAGGCATCGCGCATCGTGCATTCCCTGGTTGATGACAGCGGCTCGCTCTGGCTCGCCTCGGCAGGTGCGGGCCTGCACCGGCTGCGGCCCGTGGTCTTCTCGGTCCTGGGGGAGACCGAAGGACTGTCGGCACGCGAGGTCTATCCCCTGCACCAGGACGCCAGCGGGTCGGTGTGGATCGGGACGCAGAAGGGTGGCTTGAACCGATTCCTCGACGGCAAGGTCGAGGTCTACGGCACGGATGCGGGCCTGCACGACGACAACATCACGGCCATTGCCAGTGACGCCCGCGGCACGCTTTGGGTCGCCACGCACGAAGCCGGACTATTCCGGCAAGCGGAGGCAGGATTCGTCAGCGAGACGGATCCTCTGCTGGCACGCGCCCGGATCCGGGCCCTGCATCTGGATCGCCGCGGCAGCTTGTGGGCAGGTGCCGACACCGGACTGTTCTGGCTGCACCCGCAACTCGGCTGGCAACGTCATGGCGCGAGTGATCGCCTCGCCGGATGCACCGCCCGCGTGCTTCGGGACGATCAGCAGGCGCTATGGGTCGGTACCGACCGCTGTGGCGCGCACCGGATCACCGCTGATTCGACCATCGAGAGCATCCCGGCTGGTCCGGGCCAGGGAAGTCGTTTCATCCGCGACATTCATCTGATCGACGCCGACAATCTCTGGCTGGCCAGTGAGGATCGGGGACTCATCCGTGTCTACCGTGAGCGCGAGGGCATGCGGGCAGTCCCCATCAGTTCCGCTCACGGCCTCCCGGGCGGCGGGGCACACCAGATCGTCGCCGACGGTCATGGCTGGTTTTGGGTGAGTACCAACCAGGGAATCTTTCGCACCCGGCTGGATGCACTGGAGGCGGTCGCGGTCGCCCTCCGGCAGGGGGCGAAACCACGGCGGCTCGTCGCTGATCGCTTCGGCGAGTCCGATGGCATGCGCAGCCGTGAGGCGAATGGTGGCGTGCATTCCTCCGCGATCAGGACGGCGGACGGCAGGATCTGGTTTGCCACGCAAGACGGCGTGGCCATCGTCGATCCACGCCCCGAGGGGCTGGAGCGCCGGCCCAGGCCGGTCATCGAATCCGTCGGTAGTGGCGACGAACGATGGTCGCTGGTGGATGCCCTGACGCTCGCGGCTGCACAGCGCAGCTTCCATGTCGACTTCACTGAATTGCGTCAGATGGAGCCCGCGCAGACCCGCCTTCGGTACCGGCTGCTTGGGCATGACGAGGGCTGGGTCGAGGCGGGCGACTTGCGGCGGGCGCATTACACCCGCGTGCCGCCGGGCAGTTACGAGTTTCGCGTCGAGGGCTGGACCGGCAGCGGCTGGCGCCACGATGGCGCCAGCCTGCGCCTGACCGTAATGCCCTATGTGCACGAAACGGCGAGCTTCAGGGCCTTGCTCGCCTGTGCCCTGGCCATCCTGCTCTGGCTGGCCTACCGGACTCGCGTGGGGTGGCTGCAGGCGCAGCGCCGCGAGCTGCAGCGCCAGGTGGCACAACGCACCGAGCAGTTGGCGCGGGGCAAGGAGGCTGCCGAGCAAGCCTCGCGCGTGATCGCCGCGCAAGCCGAGCAGCTGCGCGAAGCCGATCGCCAGAAGTCGCGCTTCTTCGACGACCTCGCGCACGAATTGCGCACGCCGCTGACGCTGATCCTAGGCCCCTTGCGCGATCTGCAGCGCGCACAGGAGGCCGCGCCGCCGGCGATCGAGGGCGCGATCCGCAACGGCGAAGTCCTGCTCGATCTCACCAACCAGTTGCTGGACCTGGCGCGACTCGAGGCCGGCAAGCTCGTGCTCGATCGCCAACCGCAGGACCTGGTGGCGCTGCTGCGGGCGAGTGCGGCGCGTTTCCGGCCGCTGGCGCTGTCGCGGGGCACGGGCCTTCGACTGCGGTTGCCGGCCGAACCCTGCTGTGCGCTGCTCGATCCCCGGCACGCGGGCAAGATTATCGACAACTTGCTGTCGAACGCTTTCAAGTTCACCGAGGCAGGTGGAATGGTCGACCTGTGCTTGCAGGTGCTCGAAGGGAGCCAGGCCCGTGTCGAGGTCAGGGACACGGGCATCGGCATTCCGCCCGAACACCTGGCGCACGTCTTCGATCGCTTCTACCAGAGCGGTGACGCCGGCTCGCGCCTGCAGCCGGGGAGCGGCATCGGCCTCGCGCTGGTGCATGACCTGACCCGGCTGCACGGCGGCACCCTGGAGGTACGCAGCACTCCCGGCGTCGGCACGACTTTCTCGGTCATCTTGCCGCTGGTCGAGAGCACCCAGGCTGCCACGACCGCGTCCGCGGAAGAACTGGCGCCCGCCATCGCGCCACCCGCGCCCTTGGCAGACATACACGCGCAGGCGGAGGAGGACGACCGGACCACGGTGCTGGTCGTCGACGATCACGCCGAACTGCGCGCACACCTTCGTGTACATCTCGCCTCAGACTTTCGCGTCATCGAGGCGGCTGACGGTCTGGCGGCACTGACTCTTGCGCGCGAAAAGCTCCCTGACCTGATCGTCGCGGACGTCAGCATGCCCCACCTCGACGGTTATGGCCTGTGCGCCGAAATCCGCCGGGATCCTGATCTCGAAGGCGTTCCGGTGATCCTGCTGACGGCGCGTGCCGGCCTCGAGGACCGTCTCGAGGGTTTGCGTGCAGCGGCCGATGATTACCTCACGAAGCCTTTCGATGCATCGGAATTGCTGTTGCGCGTCGCAAACCTGATCGCCCTGCGCCGGCGTCTGCAGCGGCGTTTCCAACAGGAGGCCGAGGCCGCGAGGATGTCCGGCGCAATGATCCCGTTCCCGGAATGGCCCGGGATTGCGGCGGCGAAGGAAGTGGCGGCCAACGATAATGCCCAGGATGTTTGGCGCCGCCGCCTGTTCGCGACCATCGATGCGCGAATGGCCGACGAACAATTCAAGGTGGGCGAACTGGCCGAGGCGATGGGCCTCGATCGCACCCAACTGTTTCGTCGGGTGCGCGAAGAAACGGGCCTCGCGCCCAGCGACCTGTTGCGCGAACGCCGGCTCGCACGCGCGGCCGAACTGCTGCGCGCAGATTCCGGGCCCGTCGCCGAAATCGCCTACGCCGTGGGTTTCGCCAGTGTGGCCTATTTCACCAAGTGCTTCCGCGAGCGCCATGGCGTGACACCCGGCAAGTACCGGGTGGAGGGTGAGTCCTTGCCCAGCCCACGCTCAGCCTGAGCCATCGACAGCCGGGTTCCGTGGCGGTCCTCTGGCCGGCGCGGGCAAGCTGGCGATCCTCGGGCATGGATTCTGTCTCTCCGCCCCGTCGAGGGCGACGGCAACGCTCCGCAGCGCCGGGAAAGGGACCGGGTCCTGGCCTGGCTTATGCCCGATCCGCTGCCCGCGCCTCGCCAACGCCGCCCGCACAACCTGGGTGATAGCCGGGCACAACCTCGGCGATATCACCGACTGTGACGCGTTGCGTATGTTCACCGCCGGGCTGCAGTGCCCGTCCTGGTGTCGTCAGTAAAGGAGAGTGGCATGCGCGGGCTGCTTTGTGCGGGCTTGTTGATGGTTGCGGCGGGGACGGGGTCGGTGTACGCGGCCACCGGGCAAGTGGCGGTCGGCGAGGGCAGCAACTGGCCCTACAGTTCGCTGGCCCAGAACCCGGTCGACGGGGTCGCCTACGGCATCTGGCGACGCAGCTCGTGCACCACCGTGTCCTACAACCTGTTGCGCTGGAACGGCAGCAACTTCACGGCGGTCAGCAACGGCCAGTTCGGCGAGGACGGCGCGCTCGACATCCCGAACTTCGATTGCGGATACGATGATGTCTCGCTGGCGATCGACAGCCTGGGTGGATTCCACGTCGCCTTCAGCGGCAGCAGCGGAAACTCGCTGACCGGTCCGCGTGGGGTGTTCTACGCCTACCGCAGCGCGACCGGCACGTCCTGGACCCACAGCATCGTCGAGACCTTTTCGCACCCGAATGGCTGGCGCAATTCGCGCCATCCGAAGATCAAGGTGGATTCCGCCAACCGGCCGCACATCGTCTTTCAGTATTCGGACGTCAGCACCAGCCCGCGCATCGCCAAGGTGCGCTACGCCTATTTCGACGGGAGCTCATGGGTTCGACGGGATGCCTTTTCGCAAACCGGCGACAACAACGAAATCGGTGAAACCGATATCGACCTCGATTCGAACAACAAGGCCCACGTGATCTGGAAAGCCGAGATCAACGGTAGCGGCCTCGATGGCGTCCTGTACTACGCCAATAACGTGGCTTCCGCCGTGGGTGGTGCCTTCGGTGCGGCACAGGCGCTTTCGAGCGGCACGACGAACGCGCCCGAAGGCAACGCGATGAGCATGGTCGTCGATGCAGCCAACCGGGTGCATCTGGTCCAGCAGAACGCGCAGGGCCGGCTGATGTACCTCAACAATGTGTCCGGCTCCTTCACCAGCACCTGGATCAACGGCAACCTGGTCGGTGGGCTCTACGCGGACTCGTTGAGCCAGAATGCGTCGGGCACGCTGTACCTGACCTACGTCGACGGTCTTTCGCTCAAGTACGCCTTCCTCCCGGGCGGGACCGGCAGCACCTGGACCACCGGGACCCACATTACCGGGACCTTCGACACCGCCAACTTCTTCAGCGGGGTGATCGTCGACAGCGGCGCCATCTACGCGCTGTACGACAACGGCGATGCGCCGCGCAACCTCTGGTTCGCCAGCGGGCAGGCGACGGCGCCGTCGCCCTCGGTCAGCATCGCGGTCTCGCCCAGCGCGATCGACGAGAACGCGGCAGGGAACCTCGTCTATACGCTCACGCGCAACCCGGTCTCGGCCTCGACGCTGACGGTCAATCTGCAGACCTCGGGCACCGCGACCGCCGGAACCGATTTCACCGGCAACGTGGCCAGCGTCACCTTTGCGGCGAATGCGGCGACGGCGACCGTGAACATCAACCCGACGGGTGACACCACGATCGAGCCCGACGAGACGGTCATCCTGACCGTGACCAGCGGCACCGGGTACACCGTCGGTTCGCCCCCCAGCGCCACCGGCACCATCCGTAACGACGACTTTCCCGCGCTCAGCGTCAACGATGTCAGTCTCGCCGAAGGCAACAGCGGCAACACCGCCTTCACCTTCACGGTCAGCCTCAGCGCACCGGCCGGCGCCGGGGGCGTGAGCTTCAATGCATCCACGGCCAACAACACGGCGACCGCCGGATCGGATTACACGGCGCTTTCGCAAACCGGCTTGACGATCGCCCAGGGCAACAGCAGCCGGACCGTGACGGTGCAGGTCACCGGCGATACCTTGAACGAGCTGAACGAGACCTTCTTCCTCAACGTCACCGCGGTCACCGGCGCGACGGTGCAGGACGGCCAGGGCATCGGCACGATCCTGAACGACGACGCGCCCACGGTCACGACGCCGACTTTCACTGCCGTGGCCAGCACCAGTGCCACGCTGGGGGGCACCGTGAGCAGCGCGGGCGGCGGGACGATCACGCAGCGCGGCGTCGTGCTGTCGGTCACGGCCACCAATGCGAATCCCCTGATCGGCGGGGCCGGGGTCACCAACCTGCCCACCAGCGGCACGACCGGCGTGTTCACCGTCAACGCCAGCGGACTGATGCCGAATACCGCGTATTCGTTCAAGGCCTATGCCAGCAATGCGGTCGGCACCGGCTACACGGCCGTGGGCACCTTTACCACGCCTTGCCCGCCCACCGTGGTGAGCAATGGCAATGACGCCGGCGCCGGTTCCTTGCGCGCGGCGATCACCGATGCCTGTGCCGGCAGCACGATCACCTTCCAGCCGGGCGTCACCACCGTCTCGCTGACCTCGACGGAGCTTGTGGTCGGCAAGAGCCTGTCCATCGAGGGCGGAACCGGCGTCACGATCACGCGCGCCGCTGGCAGTCCGGACTTCCGGATTTTCAACATCCAGTCCGGCCATACCGTGTCGATGAACGCCCTGACGATCAGCAATGGCCGTGTCACCGGCAACGGCGGCGGCATTCTGAATCAGGGGACCTTGACGCTGACGAACAGTACGCTCAGCGGCAACCATGCCTCCGGCGATGGTGGTGGGATGGATTCCATGAACGCGCCGGTCTCGATCATCGGCAGCACCCTCAGCGGCAATAGCGCGGGGAGGTTTGCCGCAGCCGTTTTCCGCCACTCCGCCGCCACCTTGCGCAATTGCACCGTCGCGGGCAACACGGCCCCGGATACGGGCGGCCTGGGCTTCAACGGCGGCGCCCCGGCGAACCTGACCAACTGCTCCGTGGTCGGCAATTCGAACGTCGCCATCGTCGTGGCAGCCGGCGCTCGCGAGACGAGTACGCTGACCCTGGTCAATACCCTGGTCGCCATGCCGGGATCCCTGGCGCTCTCGGGTTTCGTCAGCCTGGCGTCTTCCAACAACCTGATCCAGGCATCGCCGACCTTTGCTGCGGGCGGCATGCTGGACGGCGTGGACGGCAACATCGTCAGCCTGTCGAACCCGCGCGTGGGATCGCTTGGCAGCTTCGGAGGGCCCACCCAGACCGTGGCCCTGCTGCCGGGCAGCCCGGCGATCAACGCGGGGACGGGGACGGGCGCGCCAGCCACCGACCAGCGCGGCATCGCGCGCGCCGGCAACGTCGACATCGGCGCCTTCGAATCGCGCGGCTTCGCCATGGCGATCAGCGGCGGCAACAACCAAAGCGCGGAGATCAACACGGCTTTCGCCAGTCCGCTGGCCGTGACCGTTTCCAGCGCCTTCGGCGAGCCGGTCGAAGGCGGCAGCGTGAGCTTCACGCCACCGGGTGCCGGCGCGAGTGCGGTCCTGACCGGTTCGCCCGCGACCATCAGTGCCGCCGGTGCGGCCAGTGTGACGGCTGTCGCGAACGGTAATGCCGGTTCGTATGCGGTCGCTGCCAGCGCGAGCGGTGCGAGCGGGGTGAACTTCTCGCTGCAGAACACGGCGCCACCCAATTCCGATCTGTCGCTCGCGCTGAGCGACAGCCCGGACCCCGTGGTGACCGGTGGCACGCTGACGTACACGCTGACCGTCAGCAACGGCGGCTCCGATGCCATCCTGACCAGCCAGAGCTTCTCGATCCGCTCGGCGCTGCCGGCCGGCCTGAGCGGCTGCAGCTACACGCCCTCGGCCGGCACCTTCAATGTGGGCACGATCGCACCGGGGGCGACCGGCACCGGAACCTGGACCAACGTCGCGCTGGCGGCCCCTGGCGGCACCGCCACGTTGACGATCGCCTGCACTGTGAGCACCAGCGCCGCGGCGAGCCTGAGCCATACGGCGACAGTGTTCCCTCCGAGCGGCATCGCCGATCCCGACTGCAGTGGCGTGCCGCTCGACTGCGCTGGCAACAACACGGCCACCCAAAACACCACGGTCAACCGGCCGCAACTGACCCTGACCAAGACCGCCAGCGGACCCAGCTTCACCGCTGGCAGCCCGGCGAGTTTCACGCTGAGCCTGGGCAACACCGGCACCGCAGCGACGACGGCCGCCTCCACGATCACCGACACCATCCCCTCGGGCCTGACGATCGGCGCCCTGCCTGCGGGCTGCACTTCGGCCGGCCAGACGGTGACCTGCACGGCGTCGGCGGGATTGGCGGCGGGGGCCAGCAGCAGCTTTGTCATCCCTGTGACCGCGACAGTGTCAGCCCCGCCGAGCATCACCAATACCGCCACGGTCAGCGACGGCGGCGATGCCACCTGCCCGGCGGCCGCGCGCTGCAGCAGTTCGGTGACGGTGTCTGTCGCCGGGACTTGCGCGTCGATCAGCTTCCCGCACACGGTCACGGGTGCCGACAACGCGAGCCGCGTCACCAACCTGCGCACGGCGATCCAGTGCGCGAATCTCAACGGCAGCGCCGACAGCATCGACCTCAATGGCCAGACCCTGACCCTGAGCAATGCTTTCGCGGACTACACCGGTGCCACCGGCCTGCCCGAAGTCACCAGCGTGATGACGCTCCGCAACGGAGTGATCCGTCGTGACGGCGCTGCACCGCAGTTCCGCTTCCTGGCCATGAATGCGGCGGCGGATCTCACGCTGGACGGGATCGCGCTGCAGGGGGGCAACCTTGCGACGGGCCTCGCGGGCGCGATTCGCAACTTTTCGGGTAACCTGACCCTGATCAGCAGTTCGATCACGGGCAGCAGTGCCGAGTCTTCCGGCGCGATCTATCACGAGATCGGTGTGCTCACGATCATCGACAGCGTGCTGAGCGGCAACACCACCCTGAGTACCGGCGTACTCACCAACGCGGAAGGCACGCTCGCGATCATCGACAGCACCTTCTCCGGCAACACCCAGACCGGCGCGAGCAACTCCGCGGGCGTGATCTTCAACTTCATGGCAACGGTCACCGTGGCTGGCAGCACCTTCTCCGGGAACAGCACCGGGGGTGGGGGCGGCGCCATCCACAACTTCGCCGGAACCGCCCATGTGGCGAACAGCGCCTTCACCGGGAACAGTGCCGCCGCGATCGGCGGCGCGCTGTTCAACAACAATGGCACGATGACCGTGGCCAACAGCCGGGTCACGGGTAACTCGGCGGGCAATCGAGGAGGCGGCATCCGTGGCCAGGGCGGCTCGCTGGCCATCAGCAACAGCACGATCGCGGGCAACACGGCACCCACCGACGGCGGCATCACGAGCACCGGTACCCTCACGCTGGTCAACAGCATCCTGTGGGGTAACGGCAACGGGAGTACCCTGACGGGGGCGACGATCAGCTACAGCCTCATCGAGGGCGGTTTCGCCGGCACCGGCAACCTCAATGTCGACCCGCTGTTCGTCGCGCCGGTGGCCTCGACCTCGGCGCCGACCAGCGCCGGCGACTACCGCCTGCAGAGCTACAGCCCGGCCACCGATGCCGGCAACAACGCGGCGGTTCCGCTCGACACTTACGACGTCAACGGCAATGCCAACACCACCGAGGAAGCACCGGACCTGGCCGGCAACCCACGTCGCTACAACGACAGCGGGATCGTCGACACGGGATCGGGCACCGCTCCGATCGTCGACATGGGCGCCTTCGAGCGCCAGACCAACTCGGTGGTGATTGCGGCCGGCGTGACGCCGGCCAGCCTCTCGGTCAGCGAGGCGGGCACCACGGTGGACAGCTTCGTCGTCAGTCTGAACGAAGCGCCGACCGTCAATGTCACGGTGCAGCTCACTTTCGACGGCAATGTGCTGGTGGATGTGGGCGGCGGTTAC
>JANJUH010000136.1 GCA_024710675.1 Lysobacterales bacterium | reverse complement strand
GCCCATCCTGAGCTGCATCACGGCGAGGTAGGCGCGGCACAGCTCGAGCTGGCGGCCGAGCGTGGCCTCGAGCGCATCGTCGCTGCGCCGCAGGCGTGGAATGGCCGCGCGCAGGTCGTCGCCCAGCGCCTCGAGCGTGGCCTCGGCGCGCGCCGGATCCTCGCGGATCACCGAGCGCACCGCGGCCAGCGTGTTGAACAGGAAGTGCGGCTCGACCTGCGCCTGCAGCACGCCGAGCTTCATCTCGCTCACCTGGCGGGCGCTGCGCTCGGCGGCGAGCGCCTGGCGCTGGCGGGCCTGATCGCGGCGACGGCCTTCGCCAAAGTACGCGACCAGCGCCAGGCCGCCGCCGAGCAGGAAATAGATCGTCAGTCGGGCCAGCGCATTGACCAGCGCGACGCCCGGGCCGGGCTGCACGGCGAGCACCACCTCGCGGCGCGCTTCGCCAGGCGCGGGCGGACGTGGGACCGGCGGGGCATCACCGGTGGTCCGGACCGCCTTCACCGGCGCGGTCGCCTCGAGCCGCGCGGAGACCTCGCGGTCGACGATCCACGCCAGGCTCATGCCCAGCAGCACCGCGAGCACCACGCCGATGCGCTCGCGCCGCTCCGGCCAGCCGCGCCGGCGCACCCAGCCGGCCAGCAGCGGCCCGGCGAAGCCCATCGTCATGAAGGCCACGAACAGCAGCACGCCGACTTCGACGCCATGCGCCGGCTTGCCGGTCAGCGCGCCGTTGCCCACTCCGGCGGCGAGCGCCATCAGGCCGATCGGCCCGGCGAAGACCAGCACGCGCCCGCGCAACCACGGCCCGCCGAACACCGGATAGCGGCGATAACCCAGCCAGCGCCCCATGCCGCCGACGACCACCTCGGCGGGCAATGGGGCATCGAGTGGATGCTGGCGGGTGTCCATGGCCGGACGATCGCGGCTCGCAGCGCTGCCGGCAAGTCAGCGCCGCGGCGCGCGCTGCTCCATCCCGCGCTGGATCAGCACCAGCGCGACGATGCGCTGGTCGGCATCGCGCTCAAAGCGGAACTCGGCGCCCGCGGCGGGCACCGCGAACAGGTCCTCGCCGCTGCGTTCCAGTTCCAGCGCGATCTGGCCGGTGGCCTGCACCTTGAGCACGCCCTCCTCCTCGAACACCGTCAGCACGAACTCCTCGGCCAGCGGGTACTCGCCGACATACTCGGCGCGCTCCTCGGCCGACAGCGCAGGCAGCACCGGGCGATCCGGATCGATGCGGCTGGCCGGCTGCGCGCCGCCGCCCTGCAGCCACAGGAAGGCACGGCCGGCCGCGGTCTTCTGCGGGCGCAGCAGCGCATCGAAGGCCAGCGGGTAGAAATCGCCGGCGCTGTCGTATGCCATTTCGAAGGGCGGCTGACCCTCGGCCTGGATCTCGAGCGCATCGCCCTTGCGGCGCAGCGTCATCTTCAAACCCCCACCGAGCGTGTAGTCCCCGGCCAGCTCGTCGATCAGCTCGGCCGGCGCCGCCTGCGCGACGCGCTTGCCGCTGATCGGCACGCGCTCGTCGAGCATATGCAGGCCGAGACCCGACAGGCCGCCGGTCGATGTCAGCGCAGTGTCCGAAAGGATGACCACGCCGCGACCACGATCGCGGTCGAAGGCGACGAAGCTCGAGAAGCCGCCGGTGCCGCCCTCGTGGACGTGGATCGCGTTGCCGTTGAGCGGGGCCACCATCCAGCCCATGCCCATCGTGCGTCCAGCCTGGCTGATCTCTTCCTGGGTGCTCGCGATGGCGCGGCCGAGGGCATCGTCGCTCGGCGACAACTGGGCCGAGACGTAGCGCACCATGTCGTCCAGCGAGGCGCGCACGCCACCGACGCCCGACAGCGCGACCGGGAAATCCCAGGTCGAGGTCGGTTGGCCGTTCGGCAGGTGGCCCGTCGCCACTTCGACGCCCTTGGCGCGTTCGGCAACGTAAGCCTTCATGCCCAAGGGCGCGAACAACTGATCGCGCAACAGGCTCTCGTAGTCCTTGCCGGCGGTCCGCGCGACGATCCACGACAGCAGCATCGCGCCGTAGTTGGAATAGGCCCAGCGGCTGCCCGGTGCTGCGCCCAGCTTGACCTGTCCCAGCGCCGCGAGCAGCAGCTCCTCGTCGAGATCGGCATAGGGATTGGCCGGGTTCTTCGGCGCGAAGCCCGCGGGCAGCGCCGGCAGGCCGGCGGTGTGGGTCACGAGGTGCTCGATCCGGATCGGCTGGCCCTCGAACTCGGGCACCACGGTGCCCTCGGGCAGGTGTTTGGCGATCGGGTCCTCGAGCGCGAGCTTGCCCTCGGCGACGAGCAGCGCGAGCAGCGTGCCGTTCATCGTCTTGCTGACCGAGCCGATCTCGAAGGCCGTGCCGGCAGCGAGCGGCCGCTCGGCGTCCGGATCGGCGCAGACGATCGCGCGGGTGACGCCCTCGTCGATCACGGCGACGGCGAGGCAGGCGCCGGTGCGATCGCCCTCGATGCGTTCGCGGACCTTGTCGGCGAGTGCGGCATCGTCGAGCGCCAGCGCGGGCGTGGTGGCCAGCATCAGGGCGATGGCGATCAGCGTGGGACGGGGCATGGCGGTCTCCTGTCGAATGGGGGTGGCTGCCACTCTAGAGATCCACCGGCCAAACTGCCCCGGCTTGCGACGGAAGCCAGTCTGCGGGGGATGAAGTTGCGCCAAGGCGGGATGAAGCAGGGCGTCAGCCCATCCATGCCTGCCCTGACGCGTCGCGTGCTACTCGTCGAAGAGATCGTCCAGCGTGGGCTTCTTGGGCTTGGCTGGGGTCTCGCGCGGCAGGTGCGGCTTGACGCCCGCCCAGACCGCCAGCGCGTCGCGGGTCTCGGCGACATCGTGCACGCGAACGATGTCGGCGCCGTGCTGGACGGCGATCAGCGCGGCGGCGACCGAGCCGGCGACGCGCTCTGATGGCGCTTCGCGCCCGGTCAGCGCGCCGATCATGCGCTTGCGCGACAGGCCAACCAGCAGCGGGCATTCGAGCACCACCAAGGCCTTCAGGCGCGCGAGCAGGATCAGGTTGTGCTCCAGCGTCTTGCCGAAACCGAAGCCCGGGTCGACCAGGATCCGCTTCTTGTCGATGCCGCTGAACTGGCAGGCCAGGATGCGGTCGGCGAGGAAACGCTGGATCTCGCCGACGACATCGTCGTAGTCCGGCGCCTGCTGCATCGTCGCCGGATCGCCCTGCATGTGCATCAGGCACACCGCGACACCCGTCTCTGAGGCCGCGTCGAGTGCCCCCGGCAGGCGCAGCGCGCGCACGTCGTTGACGAGACCGGCGCCGGCAGCGACCGCGGCGCGGATGACCTCCGGGCGCGAGGTGTCGATGGAAATCGGCAAGGCGGTCTGCGCGGCGAGGCCCTCGATCACCGGGATCACCCGGCGCAACTCCTCCTCGACCGCCACCGGTTCCGCGCCCGGCCGCGTTGACTCGCCGCCGATATCGAGGATGTCCGCGCCCGCTGCCGCCAGCGTCAGGCCATGCGCGATCGCCCTGTCGGCATCGAAGTGCAGTCCGCCATCCGAGAAGGAATCCGGGGTGACATTGACCACGCCCATGATCCGCGGGCGGTCGAGCACCAGCGGGCGGCCCTTGCAGTCGATGGTGCGTTTGGGGATCTCGAACATGGCGGGAACTCGCGGCTCGGGAGGGCGAGTCTGCCTCACGAGGGCACGAGGGCACGAGGGCACGAGGGCACGAGGGCACGGAAGGAAATGCAGAGCGGCGGACGCGGTCAAGCCTCTGCCCGGAGGCGAGCGTGCACTCTTCGCAAGACGACGAGGCCTCCCGTCGGAAGGCCCGAACCCTGCGCGGCGGAACCGCAGTTGCGCCGCGGTTCCGCCCTACCGGTTCGTCAGGTCTGCGGCGCCGGCGTTGCTGCCGGACCCACCGGGGCCTGCGGCTTCGGCGAGGTCGGCGAACCGCCATCACCCTCACTCCAGTCCGACGGCGGCGGCACTTCGCGGTTTTCCATGATCGCGTCGATCTGGGTCGCGTCGATGGTCTCGTACTTGATCAGCGCGTCGGCCATGGTATGCAGCTTGTCCATGTTCGCCGCCAGCGTGCTGCGCGCGTGCTCGTAGGCCTCGTCGAGCAGTCGACGCACTTCGGCATCGATCTGGCGTGAGGTTTCCTCCGAGGTGCCGCGAGTCTGCGTCACCGAACGACCGAGGAAGACCTCTTCCTCGTGCTCGCCGAAACGCACCGGACCAAGGCGCGACAAGCCCCACTGGGTGACGGCCATCCGCGCCAGGCGGGTGGCGTACTCGATGTCCGAGGACGCGCCGTTGGTGACCTTGTCGGCACCGAAAATCAGCTCCTCCGCAATGCGGCCACCGTAGGTGCTGCACAGCTTGGAGTGGATCTCCTCCTTGTTCATCGAGTAGCGATCGCCCTCGGGGAGGAACATGGTCACACCCAGCGCGCGGCCGCGCGGAATGATCGTGACCTTGTAGACCGGGTCGTGCGCCGGCATCAGCTTGCCGAGGATGGCGTGGCCGGCCTCGTGGTAGGCGGTCAGCTTCTTCTCGGCCTCGCTCATCACCATCGAGCGCCGCTCGGCGCCCATCATCAGCTTGTCCTTGGCGCGCTCGAAGTGCGACATCGTCACTTCGCGGGCGTTCTCGCGCGCGGCGAACAGCGCCGCCTCGTTGACGAGGTTGGCGAGGTCGGCACCGGAGAAGCCCGGGGTACCGCGTGCGATCAGCGCCGGACGCACATCGTCGGCAATCGGCACGCGGCGCATGTGCACCTTCAGGATCTGCTCGCGGCCGCGCACGTCCGGCAGGCCGACGACGACCTGGCGATCGAAGCGCCCCGGGCGCAGCAGCGCCGGGTCGAGCACGTCGGGACGGTTGGTCGCCGCGATCACGATGATGCCCTCGGAGCCCTCGAAGCCGTCCATCTCGACCAGCAGCTGGTTCAAGGTCTGCTCGCGCTCGTCATGACCACCGCCGAGGCCCGCGCCGCGATGGCGGCCGACCGCGTCGATCTCGTCGATGAAGATGATGCAGGGCGCGTGCTTCTTGGCCTGTTCGAACATGTCACGCACACGGCTGGCGCCGACGCCGACGAACATCTCGACGAAGTCCGAGCCGGAGATGATGAAGAACGGCACCTTGGCCTCACCGGCGATCGCCTTGGCGAGCAGCGTCTTGCCGGTACCCGGCGGACCCACCATCAGCACGCCGCGCGGGATCTTGCCACCGAGCTTCTGGAACTTGCCGGGGTCGCGCAGGAAATCGACCAGTTCCTTGACCTCTTCCTTGGCTTCCTCGACGCCGGCGACGTCGGCGAAGGTGACCTTGACCTGGTCCTCGCCCTGCAGGCGTGCGCGGCTCTTTCCGAAGCTCATCGCGCCACGACCACCCGCGCCGCCCTGCATCTGGCGCATCACGAAGATCCAGAAGCCGATCAAGAGCAGCACCGGCAGCAGGTTCAGCAGGATGCCGAACAGCGAGATGCCACCCTCCGGCGGCGACTGCACGACCTTGACCTCGTTGGCGATCAGCTTGGAGACGAGGTTCGGATCCTCCGGCGCATACAGCTCGAAGCTCTTGCCATCGGCGAGCTTGCCGCTGATGCGACGGTCGGCGGCGATCCTGACTTCCTGCACCTGGTCGATCTCGACCTTCTGCAGGAATTCCGAATAGGACATGCTGGTGGCCATGCCTGCGCTCGGGCCGAAGCTGCGGAACACGCCCAGCAGCACCAGCGCGATCACGGTCCACAGCAGCAAGTTCTTCATCAGGTCGTTCAAGAGATCTCTCCTCGTCGCCGCGGTGTGCGCACCGCCCGGCCTCGTAGACCACTACTTAAGCTTATACCCCGTCGCCATCGCGTAAACCTCCCGGCTACGGCCGCGTGAAGCCTTCGGTTTGCGCAGGTTCACCCGCGTGAAATTGGCGCGCAAGTGGCGGACGTAATCATCGAAACCCTCGCCCATGAACAGCTTGACCAGGAACGCTCCGCCGGGTTTCAGGTGCGAACGGGCGAAATCCAGCGCGAGTTCCACGAGATGCATCACCCGCGCCTGGTCGACCGAAGGCACTCCACTCATGTTGGGGGCCATGTCGGAAAGCACAAGATCGACCTTGGTCTCGCCAATCAATGCATTCAGCGCCTCGGCCGTCGCGTCTTCGGTGAAATCGCCCTGCAGGAACTCCACACCGGGCAGTTCGGCCATCGGCAGGATGTCCATCGCGATCACCCTGCCCTTTCCCTTCAGGCGGTCGGCGACGACCTGGCTCCAGCCACCCGGCGCGGCGCCGAGGTCGACCACGACCATGCCGGGCTTCAGCAGGTGGTCCTTTTCCAGCAACTCCTCGAGCTTGTACGCCGCCCGCGAACGCGCGCCCTCGGCATGCGCGCGCTTCACGTAAGGGTCGCTGAAATGTTCCTGCAGCCAGCGGCCGCTGCTGCTACTGCGCGCCATCGAGGATCCTTGTCGGTTCGGGCCTTGATGGCTGGATGATAGTCTCTGCGCCCCCGAAGACCGGCCCAATCCCATGTCCTTGCCCGCCGCCGAAAAACGCCGCCTGCGCAGCCTCGCGCACCACCTCAATCCGGTTGTCATCATCGCCGGGCGCGGACTAGAGGCGCCGGTGCTGAAGGAAATCGAGGTGGCCCTGGGCCATCACCAGCTCATCAAGGTCAAGGTCCACGCAGAAGACCGCGAAGCCCGCCAGGCGCTGATCGCGGCACTGATCGAGGCCACCGGCGCCGATCTCGTGCAAACGATCGGTCACGTGGCGGTGATCCACCGCCGCAACCCGGACAAGCCGGCGGTCTGATGCAGCTCGTCTGGGACCGCGACGAGAGTCCGCTGGCCGTCGATGGCATCGAGGGCGCACGCATTCGCGTCGGCGGACAATGGCAGGAGCGCAGTTTCTGGGTCGATGGCCGCCAGATCGGACCGTGGCGGCCGGAGGCGCTGTCCGAAGTCGGCGAGGAGGATCTCATCGCGCTGCTCGAACAAAAGCCGGGCGTGATCGTGCTCGGCACCGGCGAGCGACACGCGCTGTTGCCGCCGCGGCTGATGGCGGTCGCGCTCACCCGGGGTGTCGGCATCGAGTGCATGCGCAACGATGCAGCGGCGAGGACCTACAACGTGCTGCTCGGCGAGCGCCGGCCAGTGCTGGCGGCCTTCCTGGCGGGTTGAGGGTTTTCCACGAGGCCGACGCGGGTAGCGCCTGCGGCGCAACCCACGCTACCGAAACCCGCTCCGTAGCCCGCGTTGACCGCCGCAGGCGGGCTACGCGGGTGCTTGCCTCAGGCCAACGCGTTCCGAACGCGCTGGTGCTCGGCCCGCAGCGCTTCGGGCAAGCGATCGCCAAAGCTGTCGAGGTAACTGCCGATGTCGGCCAACTCGTGCTGCCATGCGGCGTGATCGACCGACAGCAGCTCGTCGAGCGCGCCGTTCAGCGATTCGAGGCCGCGCAAATCCAGATCGTCCTTGTGCGGCAGGAAGCCGATCGGGGTCTCGCGCGCCTCGGCCCGGCCGGCACAACGATCGACGATCCACTGCAGCACGCGCAGGTTGTCGCCGAAACCCGGCCACAGGAAGCGGCCATCAGCGCCCTTGCGGAACCAGTTGACCTGGAAAATCTTCGGCAACTTCGAGACACGGCCATCGAAGCTCAGCCAGTGCGCGAAGTAATCGGCGAAGTTGTAGCCGCAGAAGGGCTTCATCGCCATCGAGTCGCGACGGACCACGCCGACCGCGCCGGTGGCGGCCGCGGTGGTCTCCGAGGCCATCGCGGCGCCGACCAGCACGCCGTGGCGCCAGTCGCGCGCCTCGAACACCAGTGGCACCAGCGAGGCGCGGCGACCACCGAAGAGGATCGCCGAGATCGGCACGCCGTTCGGGTTGTCGGCCTCGGACGTGAAGCTCGGACACTGCCGCATCGACACGGTGAAACGCGAGTTCGGGTGCGCGGCCGGGCCGTTGGCCGGGTTGTAGTCGCGGCCCTGCCAGTCCTTGACCGGCGTCTCGTCGGACAGGCCTTCCCACCACGGGCGGTTGTCGGCGGTCACCGCGACGTTGGTGAAGATCGCATCGTGGTTCAGCATGTCGACCGCGTTGCGGTTGGTCTTCGCCGAGGTGCCGGGAGCGACGCCGAAGTAGCCGGACTCGGGGTTGATCGCGTACAGGCGGCCATCCGGACCGGGATGCAGCCAGCAAATGTCGTCGCCGACGGTCCACACCTTCCAGCCCGGATGGGTTTCGGGCGGGATCAGCATGGCCAGGTTGGTCTTGCCGCAGGCCGAAGGGAAGGCCGCGGCGATGTAGTGGGTCTCGCCGGCCGGGTTCTGCACGCCGACGATCAGCATGTGCTCGGCCAGCCAGCCCTCGTCGCGGGCCTGCCAGGAGGCGATGCGCAGCGCGTGGCACTTCTTGCCGAGCAGGGCATTGCCGCCG
>JANJUH010000430.1 GCA_024710675.1 Lysobacterales bacterium | reverse complement strand
GATACTGCTGTCCTTCCTCTTCTTGGGCGAGCGGCTGAGCGCACTGCAGTTCGTCGGCTTCGCGCTGGTGATGGGTGGCGTGTTGCTGGTGAACCAGCGCGAGCAGCTCGAAACACTGCCACGCGAGGTCCTGCGCCGCGGTATCTGGATGGGCGTCGCAGCCGTCGCCCTGAATGCCATCGGCATCGTGATGGTCAAGCCGGTGCTCGAACAGGCGCCCTTCTTCTGGGTCGCGCTGATCCGCCTGATCGCGGCCTTCGTGCCGATGCTGTGGCTGATCCGACTGATGCCCGCGCACCACCGCATGCCGCCGCTGTCGACCGTGCCCTGGCGCCTGCTGATCGTGGCCGCGCTGCTCGGCCAATACATCTCGATGCTGCTCTGGCTGGCCGGCTACAAGTACACCCTGGCCTCGATCGCCTCGATCCTCAACGAGACCGCCTCGATCTTCATCCTGATCTTTGCCTGGCTCTGGCTCAAGGAGCCGCTCGGCCGCCGCAAGCTCGCTGGCGTGGCCTTCACCTTCGGCGGCGTGGCGGTGATGGTCTTGTAGGCGGGAGGCCCCAAGGTGCGGTGCGCTCCGCGCACCACACCCTACGCGCCCGATGACATCCAACGAAGCCCACGTAGGGTGCCGGTGAGTGCAGCGAACCGCACCGGCGATGACGCGGGAATCTCCCCGTTCGCTCGCCTCATTCCGCGATCAGCGGATTCTCCACGCGCAGCGCGCCATACCAGCGTCCATGCCCGAGGTCCTCGCTGTAGAGCACCGCACAGGCGTTGCGGATCGCGGCCTCGACGATCAGGGCGTCGAACCACGCCAGTTGCTCGCGCACCGCGAGCAAGTGCGCATCGAGCACCAGCTCGCGATCCGCCGGCACGACCTCGAAGGCAGACACCACGGACAACAGTTGCGCGATGACTTCAGGCGCGAGCGGCGGATCGAACTTGCGCGTCAGGACGGCACGCAACTCGACCAGCACCTGCATGCTGACGACGATCTCGTGCTCACCGGCCAGCTCGCGCAACCAGCGGCCGACGCGTGCCGCCTTGTCCGGATCGCGGCGGTCCAGCCGGTAGACCCAGAGGCTGGTATCGACGAAAACCCGCACGGTCAGCGCTCGTGCAGGGCCTCGCGCGTCCAGCTCGCGGTACTGCCGGACTCGATGCGCCCGGCGACCGCGTCGAGCGCATCGATTGCGGCCAGCCGCTGGCGTCGCGCATCCGCATAGCGCTGCAGGAACCCGCGCACCAGCGCATTGACGGTGGTCCGCTCCCGCAAGGCCGCCTCGCACGCGCGCTGCAGCAGCTCGTCATCGATGCTGAGGGTGAGGTTGGCCATGACGATCTCCGAACACGGAATCAGCGTGGCACGGGCCATATCAGGCGCTCACATCCCAAGGCCCGATGCAGGGTGCCGGTGAACGAAGTGAACGGCACCGGCGGTGACACGGAACACCCCCGAAATGCCCTCAGCGCGCTGCCGGATCCCGCACGCAATACCCCGGCGTCAGGTGCCGCCAGCAACGAACGGGCTCGGCATGCTCGCGCCGCATGACCGCGAGGATGTGAGTCGGCTTCCACAAGCCTGCCAGCAAGCCCTCCTCGTCACGCGCATGGATTCGATCGACGAAGTCGAGCGCCCAAGGATCCGTGTGATCGAGGTGGTGGCCGAAGCTGCGGTCGATGAAGATGTCGATCAGGTTGCCCCAGCCCAGGAAGGTATCGAAGGCGAAGCGCTGGACCAGCAGTGGCAGGATGTCCTGGGCCCTTACACCCTCGAAGCCCTCCACGGAGCAGTCCCAGTCCATGAACTCGTGTTCGTGACGCTTCAACTGCAGGTTGTAGCGCTTGGCTTCGGGCAGTTCCTGCCAGAAGCGCTGGACTTCCGAGAGCGCCTCGGGCCAGCGCTGGTGCCCGTTCCTGCCGATCATGTCGCAGGTCAGGAAGGTTCCGGTCGTACCGATCGCCTCGTGGACCGCGTCGAACAGGTGTTCGAGTTCGAGGACATGGTGCAGCGACTGGTTCGCCATCACCACATCCCAGGACTCCTGCGGCCACCAGCGGTTGAAGTCGCCCTTGAGCGGCACCACGACGCCTTCCAGGCCGTTTTCGCGCGCATGCTCTGCGCAGCGCGCCAGCATCGCCGGATTGATGTCCATGCACTCGATGGTGACACCATCGACCCCGCGCTCACGCAACAGGCTGGCGACACGAACCTCGGCGTCGCCATTGCCCGCACCCAGGCTCAGCACGCGGATCGGCCTTGCAAGCGCCTGCCGTGGGCGGGCGATCTCCTTGGCGTAGAAGTCCTCGGGATAGGAATAGCCGAGGCTCTCCATCATCGGGCGCAGGTACTTGTTCGACCAGTAATGGAAGATCTCCGGCAGGTCGTGGACATTGACCTGGTCGGCGAAAGTCTGGATCTCGGCCGCGATGCGCGCCTCGTAGTCAGGATCAGTGACGACCTCGGCCGCACCCACGTTTGCCTGCGACGGGCGCACCGACGCAGCCTCTGCGCTGATCCCGAACCAGCGCTGCAGTCGACTCCACATGGGCACGATTCCTCGGCAAAGGACCGGATTCTTCCAGAGCGCCGATGAACCGGCCATCGCCGTGGGCGCCTCGCGCAGATTCAGAACACTGCGCGAGGCCCCCGCGGTTGGCGATGGCCTCCACCTCGAGCCCTCATCAAGGCTCGCACACCTGCCGCACGGCCCCGAAGGCAAAGCGCTCGATCGCCTTGCTCTGGATCACGCCGTCGAGGGAGTAGGCAAATTCACCGCGTTCGCCGTTGCTGAAGGCCAACGCCGCCTCGCCCACATCCGGCAGCGGGAAGCTCGTCACCGGCCCGGTCGGCGTGCTGGTGTAGGGCAGGCCGGATGCGGGCCGGTTCAAGCGACCGCGGAAAGTGCCATCGGCCTGCCGGGTCATGAAGGAGGTCAGCCATTGCGGCTGGCCATCGGCGGCGTAGGTGTACCAGGCGACGAACATGCCCTCGCCCTGGTGGATGATGGTCAGGCCCCAGCCGCTCTCGGCCGGATTCCACCACAGGTCCGAGTAGTTGGCGGCGCTGGTGCGCGGTTCGCTGGTGAAGCGGCAGACCGGCGGGTTCGGCACGAAGCTCAGCGGCTCGAGGCTGCGGCTGGCGGGTGCACCGCCATTGGGCGTGAAGGTGAAGGTCAACCGGCCATCGGCGCCGAACTCGAAACTGGTGCTGCCGAGGGCTTCGGTGGTCTGCGAGGCCGGGCTGCCGGCAATGTTCTGGAAGGGCGTGCCGGTGCTGAAGAAGTACTGGCCGGCATAACGACCATCCGGCTGGCGCGGCGCGGCGCTGGTGAACCACACCGGGCGCCCATTGGGATCGAAGGTGTACCACGCGGCCGCCAGCACATCGTCCTGGTGCGTGATCGATACGGCGTAGCCGGCTTCGGCGGAGTTGAAGTAGAGGGCCGAGCGGTTGGGGTTGCTGTTGCCGGAACCGCTCAACGTGGTCGACCACACGCTGCGCCCGTAGGTCGCCGCGACCAGCCGATCGGTGTTGGCGTTGACCGCCATCGAGGCGACGGGGACATTGGGCAGGCCATTGCCCATCTTGGCCCAGCTACCGCCGCCGTCGAGGGTGATGTAGACGCCGACGTCGGTGCCCACATAGACCTCTTCGGTCTGGCCGGGACGGATCGCCACGGCGTTGACCGGCGCGTCGGGCAGGTTGCCGGAGACATTGCTCCAGGTCGCGCCGCCATCGGTGCTGCGGAAGACGTGGCCCGGCGTGGACGGGGTGGCCTCGTTGAAGCCGGAGAAGGCGGCATAGACGACGATCGGGTTCGAGGCATCGGCGGCAATCGAGGTCAGATAGCGCTCCGGCAACGAGCCGCCGCGCACGCGGGCGGTGCCTTCGGGCGAGACCCGCGCGAAGGTGCCGTCGGCGGCTCCGGCATAGATCAACTGCGGATCGTTACGGGCATAGGCGATGGTGCTGATGACCGCGCCTTCGGTGACCGGCAATGCGTCGGTGACCGGCTGCCAGTTGGCGGCGCCGTCGCTGGTCAGCCACAGGCGGTTGGTGCCACCGACCAGCACATCCGGATTGGCCGGGTTCATCACCACGGGTGCGATGAAACCGACCGGCTCGCCTTCGGCGCGCTGGAAACCGGCAGGCTGGAAGCTCTGGCCGCCATCCACGGACTTGTTGAAATCCAGGTTGGTCGTGCTCGCATAGATGATCTGCGGGTTGTTGAAATTGACCGCCGCGTAACCGCCATCGCCGCCGTTGATCTCGGTCCAGACGTCGTTGCCGTTGCGCTGGGTGGTGCCGTTGTCCTGGTTGCCCGTGTAGAGGATGTTGGGATCGGTCGGGTGCAGCGCGACGTGGTAGGACTGGATGGTGGCCAGCGTGCCGCCGATCGAGGCCCAGGTGGCGCCGCCATCGGTGGAGCGGTAGATGCCGCCGTCATTGCCGTTGTAGACCAGACCCTGCACGGTCGGGTGGAAGGCAAAAACATGGTGGTCGACATGCAACGGTCCGCCGCCCGAGTTGTTCGATCCGATGCGGGCGAAGTTCTCCATCGCATCGCCCGAGCGGAACAGGCCGATGCCGCCGATCCAGACCACGTTGGCATCGAAGGGATCGACGGAAACCACGTTGTCGTAGTCGCACTGGCTTTCGCAGTAGGTCAAGGCTTCGCCCGGGACACCGCCGCCCGTGGGTTTGGGGGTCAGGGTCGGTGGGCTCCAGGTGGTGCCGCCATCCAGAGAACGCTGCAGCACCACATCACTGCCGTTGTCGCCACCGATAAAGACACGGCTGCCATCGCGGGCCACGCCGATCGCCAGGCGACCGACGCTGGCGCCGGACACCACGCCCTCGACGCGCGAAAAGCTCTGGCCGCGGTCGGTCGAGCGGTACAGGCCGTTACCCTCGCCGATGCCGACGGCGCTGGTGTACATCACGTTGAAGTTGGTGGGCACCGCGACGAGATCGGTACAGAAGCTGTTGAACACCAGCTGGAAGCTCTGCCCGCCGTCGGTGGAGCGGTAGACGCCGCCGATGTTGTTGCCGACACTGCCGGCGTGGAGCAGGTTGCCGGAGCGCGCACAGACCAGCACGAAATTGCTGTTGGCCGGGTCGATCAGGATCGAGGCAATCGCGCCGAGCCTGAAGGTTTCGGCGGCCAGCACCTGCCAGCTCGCGCCGCCATCGGTGCTCTTGTACAGGCCGGCGCTGTAGTAGCTGCCGTTGGCCTCGCCGCTGCCGGCATAAAAAACGTTCGGATTGTTGGGGTCGATGGCGACCGCACCAATGGCCAGCGAGGGCATCTGGTCGGTCAGCGGCGTCCAGCTCTGGCCGGCGTTGCCGCTCAGCCAGACACCGCCGGTAGCGGTACCGAGCAGGACGCGATTCGGATCATTGGGATCGAGCGCGACGGCGCGCACGCGACCGCTCATGCGGCCCCACGTCGGCTCGATGCGCGAATCGAAGCCCACCGGCCCGATCAGCGTCCACGGGCTGGTCGAGCTGGCCTTGAGCGCGCCGCGCGCCTCGGGCATCGCCGCAGCCTGGGCCTGAGCCTTGCCCAGGGCGCCGACCGGGATCTCGGCCAAGGGATAGGCGCGCTGGCTGTAGAACCACTCGGCGCGTGCGTTGGGCTTGCTCGGCGTGCCCGCCGCCCGGGGCGGCCGCGGCGGACGATCGGGTGATTTGACGCCACCCGTGGTGGCCGCAGCCACCGGGCCGTGACCGATGTCCCAGCGACTGCCGGACCCATCGGCCGCGGCAGCGGCCGTAGCAAAGCTCATCGCACACACCAGCACCGCCGGCACCAGAACGCACCGAAGTTTCATCGCCATCACCCCTTAAAGACTACAGCCACACCCCATGAGGACCCGTGGCAGTTCGTCGGGACGTCGGCTCGTACCCCAGAACCCATGTCTCGGGCAGGCGTTCAGGCGATCTGCTGGACGCTCAGCATGCGCGAACCGGCGGTTGCCATTCAACTGGCAGACAGCTCGCGCTGGCGGCGACGCCGCGCGTACATGTCCGCATCGGCGCGCGCCATGGTGTCGCCCAGGGTTTCGCGGCCTTCGCGGGCGGCGCAGCCGGTGGAAAAACGGCAGGGGCCGTCCCTGGCGAGTGTTTCGACACGCGCCAGCGCATCGCGGCAGCGGGCGCTGTCGGCACAGGCCAGCAGCAACAGGAACTCGTCACCACCGCTGCGCACCACGGCATCGCCCTCGCCACAGAGCGTTTCGAGCGCACGCGTCATCGCGACCAGCACGCGATCGCCCTCGTCATGACCGCGGGTGTCGTTGATCTG
>JANJUH010000499.1 GCA_024710675.1 Lysobacterales bacterium | reverse complement strand
GCGGCTGCAGGGCGGGCAGTGGACCGGCGACATCGACCTGCGCTTCGCCGTCGATCGCCACACGCAACTGCTCGAGGAAGGCCTCGGCGGCCTCGGCCTCCGGATGTTCTGCTGCAATGACGGCCGCGTGGCGACAGGGCGGCAGTTCGGTCACCGCGCGCTCGGCCAGCGCGCCGGCAGCCCAGGCACCGTAACCTTCCCGCAGCAAGGTCTGCAGCAGTGGATGCTCGGGCTGGCGGGTCTGCACCAGCACCTCGCCAGCGCGTCCGGCGCGTCCCGAGCGCCCGGCGACCTGCTCGAGCAGTTGCGCGAGGCGCTCGCCGGCCCGGAAATCGGCACTCATCAGCCCTTCGTCGACGCCGACGACCAGCACCAGCGTCACCGCAGGCAGGTGGTGCCCTTTGGCCAGCATCTGGGTGCCGACGACGATCGCCGGGCGCCCTTCCAGCAGCCTTGCAATCGCGCGCTCGAAGCTCTGCTTGCGACTGGTGGTGTCGCGATCCAGGCGCACCAGTTCATGCCCGGGGAAATGCCGCGCGAGAGCTTCCTCCAGGCGCTCGGTACCCACACCCTGCGCCTCGAGCGCCAGGCTGCCGCAGGCCGGACAGGCCGGCGGCACGGGTTCGATGTGACCGCACTGGTGGCAACGCAGGCTGCGCGTCCGGCGATGCAGGGTCAGCGCGACGTCGCAGTCCGGGCAGCTCGCATGCCAGCCGCAATCGTTGCAGAGCAGCGCCGGCGAGTAGCCCCGGCGATTGCGGAACACCAACACCTGCGCGCCCTGCTCCAGGTGCGAGCGGATCCGCGCCAGGCTGTCCGCGGCCAGGCCGTCGCCCGGTTTCTGGCCGCGCAGGTCGACCAGGTGCCATTGCGGACGCGTGGCCCCGCCAGCACGCTCGGGCAGGCACAGGCGCCGGATGTGGCCGCCGGCCACCCGGTGCAGCGTGTCCAGGCTGGGCGTGGCGCTGCCCAGCACGATCGGCGCCCGGGACGCCTGTGCACGCAGGATGGCGACGTCGCGCGCGTGGTAACGGATGCCGTCCTGCTGCTTGTAGGAAGCGTCGTGCTCCTCGTCGACGACGATCAGCCCGAGCCTCGGCAAGGGCACGAAAACCGCCGATCGCGTACCCACCAGCACATCCACTTCACCCCTCGCCGCCGCCCGCCAGGCCTGCGCCCGCTCGCCTTCCGACAGCTCCGAGTGCAAGGCCGCCACGCGTCCGGGCAGGCGTTCGCGCAGGCGCCCCAGCAGTTGCGGTGTCAGGCCGATCTCCGGCACCAGCAGCAGACCCTGGCCGCCGCGCGCCAGCACCGCCGCCAGCGCGTGCAGGTAAACCTCGGTCTTGCCGCTGCCGGTCACGCCATCGAGCAGGAAGCGCGCGAAGCCGCCGAGCGCTGCAGTGACAGCGGTGACGGCCACGGCCTGGCCCGCGCCGAGCGGCGGTCCAAGGGCGCGCAGCGGTGGCGGCGCCCACGGCGAGACCACGATCGACTCCACCCAGCCGCGCAGGCGCCACTCGCGCAGCAAGGCGCGCCAGCGCGGCGGCGCGTCAGCGAGCTCCGAGTCGGCTAGCCCGCCCGCCAGCAGCCGGGCATGCAAGGCACGCTGGGACTGGCCACGCAGGGCAGAGGGTTCGAGCGTGCCGCCCGGTGGCGTGAGCAGGTGCAGGCGGGCCTGGGTGGGCAGCGGGGTGTCGGCACGACGCAATCCCACCGGCAGGGCCGTCGCGGCGACCTCGCCCAGTGCAGCGTGGTAGTAACGACCGACGCGCTTGAGGACATCGAAGCTGGCCGGGTCGAACAGCGGCTCATCGTCGAGCAGGGCGAGGATCGGCTTCAGCGTGGCGGGCGCCCCGCCCTGCCCGCCGGGGCCAGCCACGATGCCGACCAAACGGCGCCGACCAAACTCGACCAGCACGCGGGCGCCGGGACGCGCCGATGCGGCGATCGCCGGCTCGGCGCCATAGTCGAACAGGCGTGCCAGCGGAACCGGCAGCGCAACGGCAAGGGAGTGACTCATCGGGGCGGAGGATAGGACGACCGCGAAAGTCGCGCCCGCAGCCGCATGCGGAATACCCTTCGAGAGTGCGGATTGCCCTGCAATTACAATCAGTTGTAGAGGCTACTTCGCACTTCGAGTGAGCAATCACAGGCAAGCGACTGATCGCACGGCAATGGCGGCGGATATCCACACACCCTGTGGATAAGTCTGTGCATAGCCTCCTGCAATGCGGCGCCAAGGCTTGTCCTTGCTGCATGTCAAGGAGCTTGGCCAAGTCCTCGCCAGTGCAATCGACACCTTTCAAAACAACCACTTGCAAGTAGACGGCCACATCGAGGCCGAAGCCCGGGTGGGGCTGCACAGCGTCCGTCGGCCTGTGCACAACCCCGGGCCGCAGGGGCATTGAAAAATCCCCGGGACAAGGGCATTTGCGACAGCAATTTGACCCGCTCGTCAAAAAAGCCCGCTAAGTCCCTGCCCTGAGGGGAAGTTTTGCCCTTTTCCACACCGCTTGTGGATAAGCCTGTGGACGATGCATGGCACAAGCGTCGGCAAGCCCGTCAACACGCGCCTTTCGCCCCTCCGGCCAATTCCTGACCGGCATTAGTGATCCCTTTATTTTCAATGACTTGCACCCTTGATGTGGCGGCCACTTGACAATTCCGAAACATTGGCGCCGCGTCTCCGCGGGCTGTGCATAGCGGCCGCACCAAGCGCACCGGGACGCGCTGTCAACCGCTGCCACGGCTGTGCGTTGACCGGCTGCGTGACCCAGGCGGATCGGCGATCATCGTGACAGGGACGAGGGAACTCGCAGCGCAGATGGAACTCGAGGAGTCGACCGCAGCCTGTCGCGGGCGTCTGGACGCCTTCCTGCGCTCGGTCGAGCGGCGAGCGCTGCGCATGGCCCAACTGGCCACCGGCAACCTAGACGATGCGCTCGAGCTGGTGCAGGACGGCATGCTGGTGTTCGTCCGCAGTTACCGCGACAAGCCCGAATCCGACTGGCCGCCTCTGTTCTGGCGGGTACTGGATAGCCGTGTCAATGACCACCATCGCCGGCAGACCGTGCGCAGGCGCTGGCGGGTCTTCTTCGGGCTTGGCGCCGGAGCGGACGAATCCGAGGACGCCGACCCTTTGGCCGCCGTGGCCGATGCCAACGCGATCGGTCCGCTCGAGCAAGCACTCGGTGGCGAGTCGCGTATCGCCATCGAGCGCGCCCTGCGGGCCCTGCCAGACCGCCAACGCCAGGCCTTCCTGCTGCGGGTCTGGGAAGGCCTCGATGGCGCACAGACCGCCAAAGCCATGGGCTGCTCGGAGGGTAGCGTGAAGACCCACCTGTTCCGCGCGATGGAAGCCCTGCGCAAGCACCTGGAGGAACACCGATGAGCACCCGGATCGAGGAACGCGTGCGCCTGGCGCTCGACGAGGACGTCGCCAGCTACGACGCTGCGCTGCTGTCGCGACTGAACCGCAGCCGCCAGCAGGCACTCGACCAAGGCCTGGCCGGACGCCGGCGTGCGATGCACTCGCCATGGCTGGGTTGGGCCACGGCGACCGCGCTGCTGCTCGCCGTGGTGCTGTCCCCCTGGCCACCGGCGAGCGGGCCGGCGCCGGCTCCGACGATGGATACGGCCGCCGCCGGGGAGGACCTGGAACTGCTGCTCGCAGCCGACGAGATCGAAGTGATCGAGGACCTGGAGTTCTACGCATGGTTGCAGCAGCAATCGCTGGATGGCTGAGCCTGGCGGCTGGCGAACCGCCGCCGGAACCGGCGCCGAGCGCCGAGTTGCTGCTGTACCTGGCCGAGTTCGAGGATGCCGAGGGTGCGCCTGTGGACCCGCTGGCGATCCCGGGCCCCGATGCCGATACCGCCGCCGGCCGTGCTGACGACAGCACTCCCGGCAGCCCAGAGGAGAAGGCCGATGCGCCGCCTGATCATTGAGCTTTGCGCCGCCCTGCTGCTGTTCACGGCGGGCCTTGCCGCGGCTGCCGATGCGCTGTCCTGGCAGGCTCTGAGCGCTGCCGAGCAACAGGTGCTGGCGCCGCACGCGGAAACCTGGGCCGGGCTACCGGAGCAGACCCGGGAACAGCTCCTGCGCGGCGCGCGACGCTGGCTGGCGCTGACACCGGAGCAACGCAGCGCAGCAGCGCAGCGTTTCGCGCGCTGGCAGAGCCTGCCCGCCGAGGAACGCGCGGCCCTGCGCGAGCGCTTCCATCAGTGGCGCCAGTTGCCACCGGAGCGCCAGCGTGAACTCAAGCGCGCCGCCGAGCATTTCCGGCACCTGCCGCCGGAACAGCGCGCCGAGCTGCGCCGCCGCTTCGAGGCGATGAGCCCCGAGGAGCGTCGGGCCTTCATGTTGGCGGTGCGCGCCTCCCGCCAGTCCGGCCAGGTGCGGCAATTCTTCGAGCAACTGCCGGAAGAACAGCGCGTCCCGATGCGGGCGATGCTGGAGTCGCTGACACCAGCGCAACGCCGTGCGCTGCGCGATCGCATGCTGGCAACGCCACCCGCGGAGCGCGATTCACTGCGCCGGCAGTTGCTGGCGATGAGCCCGGAAGAACGCGCGGCGTTTCTGGCGGGGGAGTGAGCAGAAAAGCGTCGGGATGACTCCGGACCACCGGTCTCCCGCGCTCTGGTGGGTACGGATGCTTCCGGACGCTCCCGGCTCCTCGCCGCTCGGCGAAGAGCGTCGGGATGAATCCCGACCCACAGGCGGGCGGCGCCAATCGGGCTGATTGCGGTGACCCGCCCCACATTTGCCCGCATCCGCCTGCAATCCGGCTTGTTAGCTCCATAAGCCGCTTGATAGATTGCGGTGTTCTACAGCGCCCGCCCCGGGCTCCGTTCGCGGAGCCTGCGCGCCCTTCGAATTCATGACGGCTGCCCGCCCGGGCCGGCAATCCCGAGCGTCCCGTCCGGACACCACGCCCATGTTCGGTATCAAGCAACTCCGCGGACTGTTCTCGACCGACCTGTCGATCGACCTCGGCACCGCCAACACCCTCGTCTACGTCCGTGGCCAGGGCATCGTGCTCAACGAGCCTTCGGTGGTCTCGATCCGCCAGGATCGCGGCCCGGGTGGCCCGCGTTCGGTCGCCGCGGTCGGCGCCGAGGCCAAGCGCATGCTCGGGCGCACGCCCGGCAACATCGTCACCGTGCGCCCGCTGAAGGACGGCGTCATCGCCGAC
>JANJUH010000496.1 GCA_024710675.1 Lysobacterales bacterium | reverse complement strand
TCGTGATGATGGGCGCCGGTGGCCTGACGCTGAACATCATGTCGCTCGGCGGCCTCGCCCTCGGCACAGGCCTGCTGCTCGACAATGCGATCGTGATGCTCGAGAACATCGAGCGGCACCGGACCCGGATGGCCGAGGAGCCGCAGCAGGCTGCACACGCCGGTGCCGACGAGGTGATCTCCGCGATCACCGCGGGCACCCTGACCAACCTGGCGGCGGTGCTGCCCTTCCTGCTGATCACCGGCCTGGCGACCCTGGTGTTCCGCGAGCTGCTGGTCACCATTTCCTTCGCCGTGATGGCCTCTCTGGCTGTGGCGCTGACCCTGGTGCCGATGCTGGCGGCGCAGTTCGCGCGGCTGCGCTTCCGTTCCGGTTTCTCGCGCAGCAAGGCCTTTCTTGCTTTCGATGCCGTCATCGAGTGCCTGGTGGAAGCCTACCGGCACCTGCTGCGCCGGCTGGTGGCCTGGCGCTGGGCGGTCGTCGGCGCAGCCTTCGCGAGCGTGCTCGCCGCCTGGCCGCTGGCCTCCTCGCTGGGCAGCGAGTTCCTGCCGCAGCTCGACGACGGCAGCCTCAACGTACGCATCGCGCTGCCGGCCGGCATCACGCCCGAGCAGACCGATGCGGCGACGCGCCAGGTCGAGGCCGCCATCCGTGAAATGCCCCATGTCGTGAGCGTGTTCTCGGTGGCGGGTGGTTTCGTCTGGGGCGGCACGGTCTCCGAGCGCCCGGGGCGGGGATGGCTGTCGATCCAGCTCAGCGACGCCGCCGACCGGCCGGAGTGGCCCTCGGGACGCTGGGCACGCGAGGCGCAACGGCGGCTGGACGCGCTGGACATCGCCGGCGTCCGCCTGGCGGTGCGGCCGAACGGCATCCGTGGGCTCAATTTCGGCCTGTCGGGCAACGACTTCGAGCTGAAGGTCCTCGGTGAGGATCTCGATACGCTGCAGCGCCTGGCGCGCGAGATCATCCGCGAGATCGAGACCGTGCCCGGCCTGGCCGCCGTCGAGATGCAGGACGAGGACCGCACGCCGGCCCTGCGCATCGAAGTCGACCGCGAGCGTGCGGCGGCCCTCGGGCTCGACGTGCGCCAGGTGGCGACGGCGCTGCGGCAGGCGGTCAACGGTGCGGTGCCCACGCGGCTCAGTACCGGGGTCGACGAGTACGACATCCGCGTTCGCTTGCCGCGCGAGGAGGTGGAAAACCTCGACCGCCTCGAGGAAGTGATCGTCGCCAGCGGCGCGAACGGGCCCATTCAGGCGCGCCAGGTCGCGCGGTTCACCTTGGGCGAGGGCCCGGCGGAGATCGGGCGCGAGAACCAGTTGCGCATCCAGCGCATCGTCGGAGGCTTCAACACCGCCGACGCCGATGTCGGTGCGGTGATCGCCGAGGTGCAGCGTCGGCTCGCCACCATCGAGATGCCCGACCAGTATGGCGTCGCCATCGGCGGCCAGTACGAGACCCTGCTCGAGACCGAACGCGAGATGCGCCTCGTGATCCTGCTCGCCGTCTTCCTGGTCTTCGTGGTGCTGGTGGTGCAGTACGAGCAGATCACCAACTCGCTGGTGATCATGACCGCGGCGCCGCTGGCCCTGGGTGGCGCGGTCCTGGCGCTGTGGTCCTCGGGGACGCCACTGTCGTCGCCAGCCTTCCTTGGCGCGGTCCTGCTGATCGGCATCGTGGTCAACAACGCCATCCTGCTGGTCGAGTACATCGAGCGACGGCGCCGCGCCGGTCTTGCGCTGGAAGATGCGGTCGTCGAAGCCGGCGCCGTGCGCCTTCGCCCGATCCTGATGACCACGCTGACCACCATCATCGGCATGCTGCCGCTGGCCATGGGCCTCGACAGTGGCGGCGACCTGATGCGTCCGCTGGCCATCGCCGTGGTCGGTGGATTGCTGTCGTCGATGCTGCTGACGCTGGTGTTGGTGCCTTGCCTGTACCTGATCGCGCAGCCGGCGGCGGCACGGCTGGCGGGGTGGTTGACCGGGCGCGGCGGGGCTGCGGAAGCCATCTCGCTCGAAGACGCCGCGCGCTGATCACCGCAGCGCGTCAGAGGGCAGTGATGAGGGCTAACATGGCGCCACCGTAGACCGGAGGACCGCCGTGACCGCATTCGCCCGCTGCTGCGCCCTCGTGGCGCTCCTTGCTTGCTTCCCGCTGTTGGCCGCAGAGCCGGCGGCCTACGACGCGCAACTCGCCGAGCGCACCGGTGCCGATGCCAACGGCATGCGCTCCTACGTTCTCGTCATCCTGAAATCGAGCGAAACGCCGGTCCCGAAAGGCCCCGCGCGGGATGCCATGTTCAAGGGCCACTTCGCCAACATGAGTCGACTCGCCCAGGAAGGCAAGCTCGTGCTCGCCGGCCCGCTCGATGGCGTCGACGGCTGGCGCGGACTCTTCGTGCTGGCGGTTGATGACATCGAATCGGCCCGTGAACTCGTCGCCACCGATCCGGTGGTCTCCGAAGGCGAAATGGTCCCCGAATTCCACAAGTACTACGGCAGCGCCGCGCTGATGCTGGTCAACGAGTGGCACGCCAAGTTGCAGGCGCCGGCGGAAAAGTGAGCGCTCCCTACATCGCCCCACGGCGCCCATGTAGGGTGGCGGTGAACGAAGTGAACCGCACCGGCGGAGATGCGGGAAGGTACGTGATCGGTGCGGTTCGCTGTGCTCACCACACCCTATATCGCGTTCCACGGCCTGCTCGCGCGCCATCGCTCCCGGCGATGGCGTCGAACCCGCGGGGGTCCTCGTCCGCCCACCCGGCGGGGGGAGTGCT
>JANJUH010000476.1 GCA_024710675.1 Lysobacterales bacterium | reverse complement strand
CGCAAGCTTGCCAAAAGACCCAGTCGTGACTTGAGCTTCATCCCCCCGGCCCCAGGCCCCCGCCCCATTACCCCGGTTGCCAAGCAAAAACCCGCGGGGAGGCCCCCGGGCCAGAGGGTGGCCGGGCCCAAGGGGGCGGGGGGGGGGGGCACCAAGTTCGAGTTCTGGCTGAAGCCGAGCCGAGAGCCCACCCCGTGCGGCCGGTTCATCGGGGGAGACGCAAGCTTGCCAAAAGACCCAGTCGTGACGTGAGCTTCATCCCCCTGCCCCCTGCCCCCTGCCCCTTTCCCCTTGATCCATCGCAACACGCCGCTGCTCGCGCACTGGCAATCTGCGATCCGTGCACAAGGGGAAGGGAGTGCTCGTATGTGCCACGCAGTACCGGCGCGGGTGGTCGAGGTACTCGAGGGTGAGCGCGCACGCGTTGACCTGGGCGGCGTGCGCCAGGAGGTGTCGACGGTGCTGGTCGGCGCGGTGGCGGCGGGTGAATACCTGGTGGTGCACGTCGGCTTCGCGCTCGGGCGCATGGACGCCGACAAGGCCGACGCAACGCTCGCGCTGCTGGCCGCCGAAGGCATGGAGGCGGCGCAATGAAATATGTCGGCGAGTTCCGCGATGGGCGCCTGGCCCGCCGCTTGGCGGCACGCATCCGCGCCGAGGTCCGGCCCGATCGCAGCTACCGTTTCATGGAGTTCTGCGGCGGCCACACCCACGCGATCTTCCGCCACGGCATCAAGGACCTGATGCCGCCGCAGATCCGCTTCGTGCACGGCCCGGGCTGTCCGGTCTGCGTGCTGCCGATCGGCCGGCTGGACATGGCGATCGCCCTGGCGAAGCGGCCCGAAGTCATCCTTTGCACCTACGCCGACCTGATGCGCGTGCCGGCCTCGCGCAAGCAGAGCCTGTTCCGCGCCAAGGCCGAGGGCGCGGACATCCGCATGGTCTATTCCAGCCTCGATGCGCTGGCGCTGGCACGGGCCAATCCGGACCGCGAGGTGGTGTTCTTCGCGATCGGCTTCGAGACCACCACGCCGCCGACCGCCGCCGCGATCAAGCTGGCGCGCGCCGAAGGCCTCAGGAACTTCAGCGTCTACTGCAACCATGTGCTGACGCCGGCAGCGATCAGCAACATCCTGCAGGCGCCGGAGATCCGGGCGATGGAGGCCGTCGAGATCGACGGATTCCTCGGCCCCGCGCACGTCTCGATCGTCATCGGCTCGCAGCCCTACGAGTTCTTTGCCGAGGAGTTCGCCAAACCGGTCGTGATCTCGGGCTTCGAGCCGCTCGATGTGATGCAGTCGATCCTGATGCTGGTGCGCCAGGTCAACGAGGGGCGCGCCGAGGTCGAGAACCAGTACCAGCGCGCAGTGACGCGCTGGGGCAATGAATCCGCCAAGGCGCTCTGTGCCGAAGTCTTCGAGTTGCGCCGCAGCTTCGAGTGGCGCGGCCTCGGCACCGTGCCCTTCAGCGCACTGCAACTGCGCGAGGCCTATGCCGACCTCGACGCCGAGAAGCGCTTCGGCCTGGTCTACCGGCAGGCGCCGGAGAACAAGGCCTGCGCCTGTCCGCAGATCCTGCGCGGCGCGGCGATCCCGACCGACTGCACGCTCTTCGGCAAGCAGTGCACGCCGCAGACACCGCTCGGCTCGTGCATGGTCTCCGACGAGGGCGCCTGCGCGGCCTGGTACAAGTACGGACGCCACCGTGCCGAAGGGCGCGTGCGTCAGGCCGTGGACGCCTGATGGCACGCGCGAGCATCGATCTTGAATCCGGCGTGGTCGAGATGAGCCACGGCGCCGGCGGCCGCAACATGGCCGATCTGATCGAGGGCCTGTTCGTGCCGGCCTTCGCCAATCCGCAGCTCACCGGGCGCGAGGACCAGGCGATCCTGGACCTGGGCTCGGGACGGATCGCGATCTCGACCGACAGTTTCGTGGTCTCGCCGATCTTCTTCCCGGGCGGCGACATCGGCTCGCTCGCCGTCAACGGCACCGTCAACGATGTGGCGATGGGCGGTGCGCGCCCGATCGCGCTGACCTGCGGAATGATCCTCGAGGAAGGTTTTCCGCTGGCAAAGCTCAAGCGCATCGTCGAGTCGATGGCGCTGGCGGCGCGCATCGCCGGCGTGGCGATCGTTGCCGGCGACACCAAGGTCGTCGAGAAGGGCAAGGGTGACGGGATCTACATCAACACCGCCGGCTTTGGCCTGGTGCGTCCAGGCCTCGAGCTGTCGGCGACACGGATCCGCCCCGGCGATGCCGTGCTGCTGTCGGGCACGCTGGGTGACCATGGCGTCGCCGTGATGGCCGAGCGCGCCGGCTTTGCCTTCGAGACGCCGATCGAATCGGACTGCGCCGCTCTGAACGGCCTCGTCGATGCACTGCTCGATGCGGTACCCGAGGTGCGCTGCCTGCGCGATCCCACGCGCGGCGGCCTGGCCGCGGTGCTCAACGAATACGCCATCGCCAGCGGCGTCGGCGTCTCGATCGACGAGGACGCCATCCCGATCCGCCCGGAAGTGGCCGGCGCCTGCGAGCTCTTGGGTCTGGACCC
>JANJUH010000443.1 GCA_024710675.1 Lysobacterales bacterium | reverse complement strand
GTGGGCGACCATCCCGGCCTGCGTCGGCCGCGAGTAGAAGGGCGTCACCGCCAGCGCGGCGTCGGCGCCGACCTCGTGCGCGAGGCGCACCAGGCGCAAGGCCTTGGCGGTCGCCGGCGAACCGGTGCCGGCGATGACCGGCACGCGCCCGCGTGCGCGGCGCACGCCGACCTCGAGCAGCGCCGCCAGCTGGCCTTCGTCGAGGGCACCGGACTCGCCGGTGGACCCGCCGATCACCAGGCCATCGCTGCCCTGCTCCAGGTGCCAGTCGACCAGTGCCTCGAAAGCGACCAGGTCGAGCGCGCCGCCGCGCTGGAACGGCGTGACCAGCGCCGGGATGCTGCCTGCAATGCGCACGGGGATGATGTCCACGATTCAAAGACAGCCCGATCTTACTTGCGGCATTTCCGAGCTGACAAGTATTCTGCAGGGCTGCCCGGGCCAGCTTCCGGGCAATCCGAATTCCCGTATTGCCAGCCTGAGCGCCGTGTCCGAACCGACTCCCCGTCCCTCCGTTCCCGAGAACCACCTGCTGGTCTCGGCGATCGCGCCGAACACGGTGCCCCTGCTGACCGTGATCGGCAAGCGCGTGCTCGATGCCGGCTGCAATCTGCTGGAGGCGCGCGTGGCGTTGCTCGGCCAGGAGGTGTCGGTGCTGCTGCTCGCCTCGGGGGCCTGGGACGCGATCGCCAAGTGCGAGAACGCGCTGGTGAAGATCCAGCGCGACGACCAGATGGTGCTGACCATGCGGCGCACCAGTTCGCGCGAACTGACCGGCGCCAGCCTGCCGTACACGGTCGAGGTGATCGCGGCGGATCGTCCCGGCATCCTCTACCAGCTCGCCGAGTTCTTCTCGCGCCGCGGCATCACGGTCGAGGCGCTCAGTTCCTCGCGCTATCGGGCCGCGCAGACCGGCGCGGAGATGTTCAGTGCACAGATCTCGATCGGCATCCCGGCCTCTGCGCACATCTCCAGCCTGCGCGAGGACTTCCTCGAGTTCTGCGACACGCTGAACCTCGACGCGATCCTCGAACCGCTCAAGGGCTGATCGGCGGGGTCGCGCAGACGCCCCGCAATCGCCTAGGCTAAGCCCCCAGCGCGGCCCGTCGCCGCGACCGGAGCGCGCATGAGCAAGCGCAAACGCATCTACGTTCTCGACACCAATGTGCTGATGCACGACCCGACGGCGCTGTTCCGCTTCGAGGAACACGACGTCTACCTGCCGATGATGGTGCTGGAGGAGCTGGATGCCGCGAAGAAGGGCACCAGCGAGGTCTCCCGCAATGTCCGCCAGGTCAGCCGCTTCCTCAGCGAGCTGGTCGAGTCGCACGGCGACAGCGAGCTCGACGGCGGCATCCCGCTCAAACGCCCCGACGGCATGGACCTCGGCCGCCACAAGCCGCGCGGCCTGCTGCGCTTCCAGACCCGCGAGCCCGGCAACGGCCACGACTTCGGCTACGTCGTGCCGGACAACCAGATCCTGCGCGCGGTGCTGCAGTTGCGCGAGGAGAACCGCCGCACCGAGGTGGTCCTGGTCAGCAAGGACATCAACCTCCGCATCAAGGCCAAGATCCACGGCATTCCGGCCGAGGACTACGAGAACGACCGCGCGCTCGACGATCTCTCGCTGCTCTACACCGGCACGGGCGTGCTCAAGCCCGATTTCTGGGATCGCCACCCGGAGCTCGAATCGTGGAGCGAGCGTGGCCGCACCTATTACCGCGTCAAGCCGCGCCGCGACGAGCGCTGGCATCCCAACCAGTTCCTGCACTTCGGCGAGGGCGACCACGTCTCCCTGCGCGTGCTGAAGATCGAGGGCAGCAAGGCCACGCTGCAGATCGTCGATGACTACCAGAGCAATCCGCACCGGGTCTGGGGCATCGCCGCGCGCAACCTCGAGCAGAACTTCGCGCTCAACGTGCTGATGGATCCGGAAGTCGACTTCGTCACCCTGCTCGGAACGGCCGGCACCGGCAAGACCCTGCTGGCGCTGGCCGCCGGCCTCGCGCAGACCATGGACCAGCAGCGCTACAAGGAAATCATCGTCACCCGTGCCACGGTGCCGGTGGGCGAGGACATCGGCTTCCTGCCGGGCACCGAGGAAGAGAAGATGACGCCCTGGATGGGCGCGCTGACCGACAACCTGGAAGTGCTGGCGAGCCCTCAGGATTCCAGCAACTGGGCGCGCCAGGCCACGCACGATCTCTTGTCCTCGCGGGTCAAGGTGCGCTCGATGAGCTTCATGCGCGGACGCACCTTCATGTCGCGCTACGTGATCATCGACGAGGCGCAGAACCTGACGCCCAAGCAGATGAAGACGCTGCTGACGCGCGCCGGCCCTGGCACCAAGATGGTGTGCCTCGGCAACGTCGAGCAGATCGACACTCCCTACCTGACCGAGACCACCAGCGGCCTGACCTTTGCGGTCGAGCGCTTCCAGCACTGGCCACACAGCGCCCACATCACGCTGCGCCGCGGTGAGCGCTCGCGACTGGCTGATTTCGCGTCCGAGGCGCTGTGATCGGGGCGATCTGGCTTTCTGACGGGAAACAGCCAAGAGCATTTGGTCCGCAAAGGACGCAAAGAACGCAAAGGAAGCCGATGACGAATGCGGCGCGGGTTGGCGTCCGAGGTGTTTCGAGGACTCGATGCGGGGGCCACTTCCCAGCCATGCGATGGACTCCCACTCCGATGTGGGAGCGCCCTTGTGGCGCGATTTCGAGGCCGCACGGTCGCGCGACCAGCGCGCTCCCACATCGCTCCGGGGGGCGTGGGCTCACTGTTAAGGGAAGAGCTTTTGGTCCGCTAAGGACGCAAAAAACGCAAAGGGAGCACGTTCAAGTGCACACGGCTCGCAAGCGACCCCAGACCCTTCGCTTCGTTCTGCTCTTCTTTGCGTCCTTTGCGTCCTTTGCGGACAAAGGCTCTTTGGCTCTGATCCAGACTGCGCCATGACCACCGCCGAAGACCTCCTGGCGCCGATCGCGAGCGTGCTGGTCGAGACCTCGCACCCGGGCAACATCGGTTCGGCAGCGCGGGCGCTGAAGACGATGGGGCTGTCGGCTCTGCGCCTCGTCAATCCCGCGCATTTCCCGGATCCCGAGGCGACGGCGCTGGCTTCGGGTGCCGACGATGTGCTCGACAGTGCGGCGCTGTATCCGACCTTGGAGGCCGCGATCGCCGATGCGCGCCTCGTGATCGGCTCCAGTGACCGCCAGCGCGGCCTGCCGCTGCCGCTGCTCGACCCGCGCGAGTTCGCCGATGTCGTGCTCGACGCCGCGCCCGGCGGCAAGGTCGCCGTGGTCTACGGCACCGAGCGCACCGGGCTGACCAATGAGGAGCTGGAGATGTGCCAGTACCTGGTGCGGATCCCCGGCAATCCGGCCTACGGCTCGCTGAATCTCGGCGCCGCGGTTCAGGTGCTGAGCTGGGAACTTCGCGCGGCGGCACTCGCGCGGGTGTCCAGCGCTCCAGCCGAGCCCGACCATGTGCCGGCGCCGGCCGAGCAACTGGAACGCTTCTTCGACCACCTGGCGCGTGTACTCACGCGAATCGGCTTTTTTGGCGAGCGCTCACCCGTCAAGATCATGCGGCGCATCCGTCGCCTGTATCAGCGCGCGGCCCCGGATGAGCGCGAGTTGCAGATCCTGCGCGGCATCCTGACCGAAACCGAAGTGACCATCGACGGACGCAATCGACGCCGGATTGACCCCACGGCGCGCTAAAATCTTCACACACGCGCCAGCGCTGCCGCCGGCGGCGCGCCCCACCACCCGAGGAGAACGCCATGGCGATCGAACTGCCTGCCCTGCCCTATGCCCGTGACGCGCTGCTGCCACACATCTCGCCCGAGACCATCGATTATCACTACAGCAAGCACCACCAGGCCTACGTCACCAACCTCAACAACCTGATCAAGGGCACGCCCTTCGAGAACCAGAGCCTCGAGGAGATCGTCCGCGCCTCCTCCGGTGGCGTATTCAACAACGCCGCCCAGGTCTGGAATCACACCTTCTACTGGAACTGCCTGAAGCCGAACGGCGGTGGCGCGCCCACCGGCAAGCTCGCGGCAGCGATCGATGCGGCCTTCGGCAGCTTCGAGAAATTCAAGGAAGAGTTCACCAAGACCGCGGTCGGCACCTTCGGCTCAGGCTGGGGCTGGCTGGTGCAGAAGCCCGACGGCACGCTGGCGTTGGCCAGCACGAGCAACGCCGCCACGCCGCTGACCGGCGAGGATACGCCGCTGCTGACCTGCGATGTGTGGGAGCACGCGTACTACATCGACTACCGCAACCTGCGGCCGAAGTACGTCGAGGCCTTCTGGAACCTGGTCAACTGGGACTTCGTCGCCAGCCAGATGAAGTAAGCCGTCGAGGCTTTGCACGGCGGATCCGTCGCCGGGGGCGACGGATCCGCCCTGCCTCGAAAGGCGTCCGGATGAA
>JANJUH010000416.1 GCA_024710675.1 Lysobacterales bacterium | reverse complement strand
AAACCGCTGTCGAGGTACTTGTTGACCCGGAGAACGGCGAAAGCACTGGATTCCGGCCTGTGCCGGAATGACGGGCCTTGGGGCTGCACGGCGTGAACTGGCCCTGCGGCGAGCCCTCGATGGCGTCACCCCGGCGCAGGCCGGGGTCCAGATCGGCCGCGCTGAGGTGCGCGCCGATGTGCGCTGAAACGGAAAGCACTGGATTCCGGCCTGCGCCGGAATGACAAGGATGGGGGCTCGAGGGCGTCATGGGGAGTTCGCGCGCAACATGGCAGCGGGGCACCCCGGCCCGCTCAGCCGCCGGTCTCGCGCAGCGCGATGGCCTGCACGTTGGCGGCGGCGAGCTGCTTGCGGGCCTCTTCCAGCGCGCGCGCGTCGGCGTAGGGTCCGACGCGGACACGGTGCCAGGTCTTGCCGTTGATGGTCACCGGCGTCACCTGCGCCTGCACGCCCATCAAGGCCAGCCTGGCCTTCTCGGACTCGGCGTCGCTGGAGGTGCCGAAACTGCCGACCTGCAGGTACATGCGTTGGGTGGCGGCCCCGGGCGCTGGTGTGGCAGGGGGCTTTTCCGACTCGGCCTTCAACTCGGCCTCGGGGATCACCACTTCCATCTCCGGCAGCACCGAATAGAAGTCGTAGCGCGGCCTGCGCGCTTCGCCCTGGGCGCGGCTGTCACCGGCGGCCATCTCGACGATCGGCTTGTCCGCCGCGCCGCCGGCCTGCGGATTGGGCTTGGGGCCGGTGGCCGGCATGCCCTCGCTCAGGAAGAAGTACATCGACAGGCCGACGCCCATCGCGAAGCCGGCGAGCAGCCAGACCCAAAAGGGCAAGGGTGGCGAGGAGCCGCCGCGGACCGCCTGCTTGCCGCGCGTAGCCATCTCACATCTTCTCCGGCGCCGACACACCGATCAGTCTAAGCCCGTTGGCGAGCACCTGCTTGACCGCTTGAATCAGGTTCAGGCGGGCATTGCGCAGGTCGTCCTCGTCCACCAGGATCTTCACGCCGGCGCCATCGTAGTAGCCGTGCAGCGCGGCCGCCAGCTCGCGCAGGTAGTTGGCGACCATGTGCGGCGAGCGGTGCAGCGCCGCCTGCTCGATCACCTCCGGATAGCGCTGCATCGTCGACAGCAGCTCCAGCTCGTGCGGATTGTCGAGCAGCATCTTCGCGGCATCGCCGGCAAAGCGGTTGTGCACCAGGCCCCGTTCGCCCAGCTCGCGGAACACCGAGGCGATGCGCGCGTGCGCGTACTGCACGTAGAACACCGGATTGTCGCGTTCCTGCTTCTTTGCCAGCTCGAGGTCGAAGTCGAGGTGCGCGTCGTGGCTGCGCATCACGTAGAAGAAGCGCGCCGCATCGGTGCCCACCTCGGTGCGCAGATCGGTGAGCGTCACGAAGTTGCCCTCGCGCTTGCCCATCGGCACTTCCTTGCCGTCCTTGAACAGCTTGGCGAACTGCACCAGCACGATCTCGACATTCGCGGGGTTGAGGCCAAGGCCACTGGCCGCCGCCTTCAGGCGCGCGATGTAGCCGTGGTGGTCGGCGCCAAGCACGTAGATCGCGCGGGTGTAGCCACGCTCGAACTTGTTCAGCAGATAGGCGATGTCGGAGGCGAAGTAGGTGGTCTGGCCGTTCTCGCGCACCACCACGCGGTCCTTCTCGTCGCCGAAGGTGGTGGCGCGAAACCATTTCGCGCCATCCTTTTCGTACAGGTGGCCGAGGCGCTTGAGGCGCTCGATCACGCGCGCCACGGCACCCGAATCCGCCAGCGCACGCTCGCTGAACCACTCGTCGTAGCGCACGTTGAAGGCCAGCAGTTCCTCGCGGATCGCATCCAGCAGGCGATCGAGGGCGATGCGGTAGACCAGGTCGAAGTCCTCGCTGCCGAGCAACTGGCGGGCCCGGGAGATCAGGGCGTCGACGTGCAGTTCCTTGTCGCCACCCTGCGATTCGTCGGCCGGCAGGCCATCGGCCACCTCGACCGTTGTGCGGCGCATGCGGTCGCCATGGCGATGCTTGAGATCGCGGGCGACGTCGATCACGTAGTCGCCCTTGTAGCCGTTGTCCGGGAAACGCACCGGCACGCCGCAGAGCTCCAGGTAACGCAGCCAGACGCTGGCCGCGAGGATGTCCATCTGGCGGCCGTAGTCGTTGATGTAGTACTCGCGCTGGACCTTCAGGCCGCTGGCCTCGAGGATGTTCGCCAGGCTCGCGCCGAAGGCAGCACCGCGGCCGTGACCGACATGCAAGGGTCCGGTCGGGTTGGCGCTGACGAACTCGAGCGTGATGTGTTCCTTCTCGTTCGGTTCGGCGGCGCCGTACTGCTCGCCGCGCTCGAAGACGCGCTTGAGCGTGCCGAGCAGGCAGCCGCGGCTCAGCGTGAAATTGATGAAACCCGGGCCGGCGATCGCGACCTTCTCGACATGACGCGACTCGGGCAGCGTGGCGATGATCTCCTCGGCCAGCTCGCGCGGCTTGACGCCCAGCGACTTGGCCAGCACCAGCGCGACATTGGTGGCGAAATCGCCGTGTTCCTTCTGGCGCGTCCGTTCGATGACGAAGCCCGGGGTTTCCGGGAGTTCGCACTTGCGCTTGCGCCGCACGTCCAGCAGCGCCTGCATCACGAGTTCGGTCAGGTGTTCCTTCACGGCGAGGACCCTTCTGAGGGGGCGCGGAGCATAACCCACGGGGATCGAGGGCACCTTCCACACCCGGCAAGCCCGTGTCCTGACCTGGGTCAAGCCTGCGGGCCACATCGGCGGGCTATAGTATGCGAGTCATTCTCATTTGCCGACCACGCTCGGCAAGGCCCGCGTGTGGCGAATCCCGAGTCCCCAGAGTCCTCCGCAGTCCTCGCCGCGCTGCGACCCGGCGAGCGCGGCCGCGTGCTGCGCGTGCTGATGCCGGTCAGCGATCACGGCCACGATCGCCAGCTCGTCCTGCGCCTGCTGGAGATCGGCTTCGTGCCGGGCGAGGAGGTCCGTGTGACCGCCACCGGCCCGGGCGGCCGCGAGCCACTCGCGGTGCG
>JANJUH010000410.1 GCA_024710675.1 Lysobacterales bacterium | reverse complement strand
CTCGGCGCCGGCGTCGAGGTAGGCCTGGTGGACCGCGGCGACGACCTTGGGCTGGGTCAGCACCAGGAGGTCGTTGTTGCCCTTGAGGTCGTGGCCGTGGTGACGGAATCGGTCGCCGCGGAAGTCGGATTCCTCGAGCTTGTAACGCTGCAGCATCGAGCCCATCGCGCCATCGAGCAGCAGGATGCGGCTGCGCGCGTCGGCTTCGAGTCGCGCGGCGGCGGCGGGGTCACGGTAGGGCAGTCTGGACATCCAGTCGTACGGCCGTCCGGACGGCCGATCCTTTCATCGCGATGAAGCGATGGAGGATACGCGGGGCGAGCCTGTGTGGGTACTCGGGATGCCAGGTTGTGGGCAGATCCGGGGACGCCGCGTTGCGACCACCCCAGGCTACAGCCTCAGGGACGGTTGCTTGGGCGTAGCCCGGGCTGGCGCCACGCGCCTGCCCGGGACGCGTCAGCGTTGCGGCGCCAGCCGCGCCTCGATGGCCTCGAGGCGCGCCCGGTATTCGGCATCGCGGCGCTCGAGCTCGGCGCGCAGCGCGGCATTCTCGGCCCGGACGCGTGCCACATCGTCGGCGGCGAGGCTGTCGCGGGCGGCCAGTTCCTGCACGGCGTTCGCGAGCACCGCGGTCAGTCGATCGTACTTCACGCCCTCGATCTCGCCTTTCTCGTTGCGCGTCACCAGGCGCTCGTCGACCTTCGCGATCTCCTCGGCGACGAAGCCAAGGTCCGCCGTGCCGCTGTCCTTCCAGCGATAACCGACCGCGTGCAGGCGCAGCGCCGTCGCCAGGCCCAGTTCGAGATCGGCGATGTCGGACTTGTAGCGTGCGCTCGAGGAACAACCGGACACCTGGTTGTTCGCATTGCGGCAAAGCGCCGTCGCGCCCGCCGCAGCCAGGGTGTCGATGCGCACCGTGCCGTTGACACGTAGTGTGCTGCCGGCCGGGTCGTTGCTGTTGATGGCGGCGCCGCCGCCGGCGCGGACGAGGAACTGGTTGCCACCCGTGGAGACGAAGTCCGCATTCTGGGCATCGGCCCAGACAAAGCTGCCCTCGTCACCCTGGCCTCCGGTCGAGGTTCCAATGCCGCTGCAACTGCCCGAGCCCGGGTCGGTCGGGGGCCGCACCTTGCCGCGTCGGCCGCCCGCCCAGGAGAAGGCGCCGCCCGCACAGTTGGCGGCGCCGCCGCCGATGAAGCTCAGGTTCCCGGCGGCCACGTTGTCACTGCCGCCGGCGACGGTGGCGATCAGTCCGCTGGCCCGGTTGCGCTCGCCGCCGCTGACGGTCGTGGAGGTGTTCGCCGCAGCATTCTGGTCGCCGCCACCGAGCGTGCTGAAAGTGCCCGACGCCACATTCTGCCGGCCGCCGCCCACCGTGCTCCAGGATGCGCCGGCACTGTTCTGGCTGCCGCCGCCGACGGAACTGGCCTGCGCACCGGCCGTGTTGCCGCTGCCGCCGCCGACAGTGCTCCAGGTCGCGCTGGCGGTGTTGCTTTGTCCGCCGGCCACGGTGCTGGCCTGTTGGCCGGCCGTGTTGCCGCTACCGCCGCCGACCCGGCTGAACGGGCCGCTGGTGGTGTTGTTGGTGCCGCCACCGATCGAACTGTCCTGGTCGTTGGCCGTATTGTTTTGTCCGCCCGACACCACGCTCCTGGGGCCTGTCGCGGAGTTCGCCACGCCGCCGCCAATGACGCTGGAGTTGCCGGCGGCGGTGTTGTTGGCGCCACCGCCGACCGTGCTCCAGCCCTGGCGCGCGATGTTGCCGCTGCCGCCGCCGATCGTCGCGACGACAGCGCTCGATGCGGTGCCGGCGGGGTCGCCGACCAGGTTGTTGAAGCCCCCACCGATGGTTCCGTAGTGGCTGGTCACGCGATTGGGACCGGTGGTTGTGAAGATCGTGGGCTCCGTGGCGCCGACCGGTATGCCGCCGCCGGCGACGGTCGCGCCGCGGATCTCGGCCGCGACCTGGTTGGCATGGCTGCCGCCGATCATGTTGGTGGTGATCGGCAGTGCCGGCGAGCCGAAGGTGACGCTGGCGGGCTCGATGCGTAGGCTGCGGGCGTTGGCGGTGCGGACGACGAAGGCTTGAGCATCGATGGTGCCGATGAAGTTGCTGGCCGGGTCGCTGCCGGTGTCGCCCAGGGTGCTCCAGCAAGCGCCGATCAGCGGCGCGGCGATCGCCTTGCTGCGGCCCGGGATGGGACTGAAGCCGGGCGATCCCGATTCGCGCACGGCCACCTCGAGCCACACGGCGTCGGCCTGCACCAGCGGCAGTTCCAGGTCGAGCCGGAAGCGGCCGTCGCGAACCTCGACGCCCTCGAAGGTGATCGGTGCCGCCAGCGTCGCGCCCAGGGTGGCATCGCCGTAGGGCGTCAGGCGCAGATCGTAACGTCCGTTGGCGGGCTTGCCGAGGTCATCGAGGCGTCCCTCGTAGACGAAATCCGTGGCGGATGCCGCGGGAGCGGCGAGGACGAGCGCCAGGGCGGCGGCGAGGGTGGCGATGGGCTTCGCGCGCATGTTCGGAGTCCTTCGGGTCCGGTTTGGAGTGGATGGGCAGGGGCCAATCGGGAGTCAGGGTGTCTCGAATCCGTTCTGGAACAGCGGGTCGGGGAAGGGGTTGCAGCCGACCGTGGGCAGGTTGACGGCCTTCAGCGCGTAGCGGCCGTCGGCGGACCGGGCTTGGGGTGCATACCGGGCTTGCACCTCGATCGCATAGCGACCGCAACTGCTGGCGGCCGGGGCCGGCGCAAGGCTCTCTATGCGGTAGCGTGACGGGGGCGGGTTGGCGTCATCGGTCTCGGCCGCAGGTCTCGCGAGGCCCAGGGATCCGACAGCAAGCAGCAGCGCGCCGAGTGCGGGTGCGAGCGGAAATGCCGGTGACCGTGCCGGGTCATGCCCACGAGCCTTGTTGCTGACAGGCGAAGAAGTGTCCACAAGAACCTCGTCGACCAGGGCTGGAAACGTCGTCCTCCGGCTGCCCGATGTTCCTGTCACACAGGCCGTCGGGGCGCCCGTGAGCGCGGCGCGCGGACGCCGCCGGTGCGAGACCCGTGGCGACTGCGAAGGACAGCGGAGTTGTGAGACTACGGGCGGCGATGAACTCGTCAAGAGGGGCCCGACTGTGGATCGACGGGGCGGGAATGGTCTGCGCGCGGCTGGCCTCGAGCACTCGCCGTGCCTGGTCGTGCGCGTCCCCCAGGGGTTCCTCCAATGGCCCGCGATCTGCACCATCTGCCCCGGCGCGATCGCGTCCGGATGCACATTGCTGTAGCCTCCCGCCGCTGCCTATGGACACCATTCCCCTGAGTTTTCTCTTCGGCACCCTGCTGGTGCTGCTGATGCTCTCGGCCTTCTTCTCGGGCTCCGAGACGGCCTTGATGGCGATCAATCGCTATCGCCTGCTGCATCTGGCCCGCGAGGGGAATCGCGGCGCCATCCTGGCTTCGCGCTTGCTCGAACAGCCCGAGCGGCTGATCGGGTTGATCCTGCTCGGCAACAACTTCGTCAACATTTCGGCCTCCGCGATCGCGACCATCGCCTTCGTGCGTCTGCTCGGCGAAGCCGGTGTGTTGGTGGCGACCAGCGTGCTGACGGTGATCGTGCTGATCTTCTCGGAGGTGGCACCCAAGACGCTGGCCGCCTTCAAGCCCGAGCGCATCGCGCTCCCGGCGGCTTTTGTGCTGTATCCGCTGCTGAAGCTGTTCTATCCGGTAGTGCGCGTCATCAACGTGCTGGCGGGACTGGTGCTGCGGCTGGCGGGTCATCGGTCTGGCGAGCAGGCGCGCCACGCGCTGTCGCAGGCGGAATTGCGCACGCTGCTGCTCGAAGGCGGGGAGCTGATCCCGCGCTCGCACAGGCGCATGCTGCTCAATGTGCTCACGCTGGAAGAGGCGTGGGTGGAAGACATCATGGTGCCGCGCAGCGAGATCAAGGGCATCGATCTCGACGACTCGCCGGAGGAGATCACCGCGACGCTGGCGGATTTTCCGTACAGCCGCGCGGTCGTCTATCGCGGCAGTGTCGACAATGTGGTCGGGACCCTGAGCCTGCGTTCGCTGGTCGACATCCGCCGCGACGAGCCGATCACCGCCGATCTCATCGAAAAACGGCTGCGCAAGGCCTATTTCGTTCCCGAATCGACCAAGTTGCCGCACCAGTTGCTCGAGTTCCAGCGGGTCAAGCGGCGCCTGGCGCTGGTGGTGGACGAGTACGGCGACCTGGTCGGGCTGATCACGCTGGCCGACATCCTCGAGGAGATCGTCGGCGACTTCACGACGACACCGGGCGAGGACACGCGCTGGATCCACCATGAGCCCGACGGATCCCTGATGGTCGATGGGCGGATCCCGGTGCATAGCCTCAACCGGCGCCAGGAGTGGGCACTGCCGACGGATACCGCGCGAACCCTGAGTGGGTTGATCGTCTCCGAGCTCGAGGAACTGCCTTCGGAAGGCGACGAACTGACCATCGGCGAGCACCGGTTGCGGGTCGAACAAGTGACCGACAACGTGGTGCGCAAGGTGCGGATCGCGCGAGTCGCGGCCTGATCCCGGCAGGGTCAGCCGGGTTGCGTATCAGGCGCGCGCGCTCAGTACCCAGCTCCGGAAGTGCGGCGGGCGCGTCTCGACACCGCCGGGAGCGACGTTGATCTCGGCGAAGCCGGCGGCGCGTGCCAGGTGCAACAGTTCCTGCTCGGCGAATCCCAGGTTGCGATGGCCGAAGGGCGCCACGGCGCCACGATGGTCGTGGGCGTCGAGGGTGGTGGCGAGCAGGCGTCCGCCCGGACGCAACAGGCGGCGCGCCTCGGCGAGGACGACGGCCGGTTGCTCGCTGTAGGGCAGGGCCTGCAGCAGCAGCACGAGGTCGAACTGGCGATCTGCCAGTGGCAGGGCGTGCATGTCCGCGCACTCGAGCCGGACATTCGGGAAAGCTGCGAGGCGGCGCCGTGCCGCCTCGACGACACGCGGGCTCAGGTCCACACAGCTCAGGCTGCGCGCGTGCGGCGCCAGCAGTTCGGCCAGCGCGCCGTCGCCCGAGGCGATATCGAGCACATCGCCGAGTTCGAGCAGGTGCACCGTGGCCCGCAAGACGGCCTCGAAGTTGCGGCCTGGCGAGTAGTGGCGCTCCATGTCGCCGGCCACGCTGTCGGCCCAGCTCTCGCCGGACTGTCGTTGCGCGAGAACCTGGGCGCGACGCTCGCGATCCTCGCCGAGCAGGCCATCGTCGAGCTGCGCGGACAACGCCGTCCAAAGCGACCGCGTGGCCAGTGGCCACTCGTCGATGGGACCGCGGTAGTAGGCGGCGACGCCGGCGCGGCGATCGAGGACCAGGCCCGCCTCTCGCAGGCGGGCGAGGTGGGTGGAGACGCGGGGTTGCTTGAGGCGCGTGATCTGCGCCAGTTCGGCGACCGTCAGTTCCTCGTCGATCAGCAGGCTGAGCAGGCGCAGGCGGCTGCCATCGGCCAGCGCGCGCAAGAGATCGGTCGACGCGGCGAGTTCGATGACGGGGTCACCCGGAGCACTGGAAGTACAGCGCGCTCCCGGGGTCCTTGTCGGTGGCCTGGCCCAGGCTGATCACGCCGGACTTGCGCAACTGCAGGGAATCGCGGTGCAGGCGGATCTCGTCGTCCTCGCCCAGGCGCACGTAGGTGCCATTGGTGCTGCGGTCGGTCAGCACGAAGAAGCCGCGCTGGAACTCGATCAGCGCGTGGTTGCGCGAGACCCACTCGTTGTCGATCACGACCTGGTTGGCCGGATCGCGGCCGAGGCCCAGCGGCGGCGAGCCGCTCGACAGCTCGATCAGTTGCCCGCGCACGCGGATCGACAACTTCTGGCCGGCCGGCGCGTCCTCGAGGCGGATCGCGCGGGCCACCATGGTGACATTGGAGGTGTCCTCCTGCCAGATGACGTCGACGATCTCCACCGGGTGCTGCTTGCCGGCAACCCGCACATCGCCGAGGTGGCGGGTGCGGATGATCGAGGCATTGGTCAGGCCGCGGATCGTCGACAGCGTGGTGACGATCTGCTCGCGCTTGGCCATCGAGGTCATGCGCGCCGCGGTGTTGACCGCATCGCCGTAGACATCGTTGTCCTCGAGCAGGGCCTCGCCATGGTGCAGGCCGATGCGCACGGCGAGGAAGTCGCGCTGCCAGATGACATCGCCATGGACACGCCTTTGCATGTCGATGCTGGCCATCAGGCCGGCCATCGGACCCGGGAAGGTGCACATCAACTCGTCACCGATGGTCTTGATGACCCGGCCGCCGTGCTGGCGCGTGATCTCGGTCAGCGCCCCGAGCACCGCCGAGGTGATCGTGCGGGCGCCCAGGTCGCCGAGCTTCTCGAACAGCTTGGTGCTGCCCGCGATATCGGCAAACAGGATGGTGATCGGCTGTACGCTCATGGGCGGAATGCTAGGCCATCGCTCCCTGCGGGCATAGGGGGCATTTATGCCAGCTTTGTGATGAGCGTGTGCTCTGCGGCGTGCTGACGGGGATGTGGCAGACCCGTTTCGCGCGCAGAGCGCGCTCCCACGGGTGCGGCGGTGCCGGGGCTGCGGCAGGAGCGCCCTTGGGCGCGAATCAGGCTCGCGGCAAGTCCTTTCGCGCGCAGAGCGCGCTGCTACCGGTGCGGCGGTGCCGGGGCTGCGGTAGGAGCGCCCTTGGGCGCGAATCAGGCTCGCGGCGAGTCCTTTCGCGCGCAGAGCGCGCTCCTACCGGTGCGGCGGTGCCGGGGCTGCGGCAGGAGCGCCCTTGGGCGCGACTCAGGCTCGCAGCGCCACCGATCCCGGGCCGGACCCGCTGCTCCGGGGCCGGCCGTGCTCGGGCT
>JANJUH010000371.1 GCA_024710675.1 Lysobacterales bacterium | reverse complement strand
GGAAGCCACGTTGGCCGAGATCGGCGGGCGGATCGCCAAGGCGCGCGCCGCACGGGCCCGCCTGCAGGACCAGCTCGATGCGCTGGCGCGGCTGGAGGAGTTCGCGCGCTTCGACGAGATCGACTGGATGGCGGTGGTGCGTGCGATCGAACGCCTGAGCGACGAGCGCGCGCGGCTGGAAGCCTCGTCGGATGCGATCCGCGAACTGACCCGGCAGCTCGACGAGGCCGAGGCCGCGTTCCGCGAGATCGAGTCGCGCCTGCTGTCGACCCGCGATGAACGCAGCAAGCTGGCGCAGCGGCAGAGCGATGCCGAGGCGGCACGCGAGCAGGCCAGGGCGATCTGGCAGGCGACGCCCCTGTCGGCAGCGCTGTCGGCGCGCATGGACGCGCTGCGCAGCGAAGCCATCGGCCCGCACCAGCTCTCGGTCGAGTCCTGCGAGGGCCGCGCGCAGGAGCTGCGCCACTGGATGAACGCGCGCATCGATGCGGATGACAAACGCCTGGCGCGCCTGGCCGAGCGCATCGTCGCCGCCATGCGCGGCTACATCGAGGCCTTCCGGCTGGAAGCGGCGGAGATGGACGCCGCCGTGGCCGCCGCGCCGGAGTACGAACGTGCGCTGGAGGCGCTGCGCCGCGACGATTTGCCGCGCTTCGAGGCGCGTTTCCGCGAGCTGTTGGAAGTCAACACGATCAACGAGATCGCGCAGTTCAACGCGCAACTGGCGCGCGAGCGCGAGACCATCCGCGAGCGCATCACGCGCATCAACCAGTCGCTCGAAGCCATCGACTACAACGCGGGTCGCTACATTGCGCTGATCGCCCAGCCCAGCCCGGACCTCGAGATCCGCGACTTTCAGCAGGCCCTGCGCGCCTGCACCGAAGGCGCGCTGACCGGCTCGGACGATGCGCAGTACTCGGAGGCCAAGTTCCTGCAGGTCAAGGCCATCGTCGATCGCTTCCGCGGCCGCGAGGGCCTGGCCGACAGCGATCGCCGCTGGACGCAGAAGGTCACCGATGTGCGCAATGCCTTCCTGTTCTCGGCCAGCGAGCGCTGGCGCGCCGATGGCAGCGAGCACGAGCACTACGCCGATTCGGGCGGCAAGTCGGGCGGGCAGAAGGAGAAGCTGGCCTACACCGTGCTCGCCGCAAGTCTCGCTTATCAATTCGGCCTCGAATGGGGCGCGGTGCGCTCGCGCTCCTTCCGCTTCGTCGTCATCGACGAGGCTTTCGGCCGTGGTTCAGACGAATCGGCGCAGTACGGCTTGCGCCTGTTCCAGCAGCTCAACCTGCAGCTCCTGATCGTCACGCCGCTGCAGAAGATCCACGTCATCGAGCCCTATGTGGCCAGCGTCGGCTTCGTCCACAACGAGGGCGGGCGCGACTCGCGGCTGCGTTGCCTCAGCATCGAGGAGTACCGCGCCGAGAAGGCCGCCGCGGAGCGCGCCGCGCGATGAGCTGGACCACGCCGGCCGACCTGCGCGCGCAAGTCGAGCGCCTGTGGGAACGCGGCGATCTGTTGCGCGAGGCGGCGATCGAATGGCCGCTGCGCTTGCGCCTGCGTGGGCCGAGCAGCAGCGAGCTGGCCGAGCGCTTCGAGGCGGTGCGGGAATGGGTTTCGGCACTGCGCGCGTTGCGACACCTGCGACTCGAATGGCGCGAGCTGATGCACCGCGTCCTGGGTCGTCAGCAGTTGCCGGCCGAGGTGTGGGTCGATAGCCGCAGCGAGGCGCTGGCACTGATCGGCCGCGTTCGCGACGCGGGGCGCTTCGATGCATTGCGCGCCGAGACGTCGGCTCGCCTGCCGGCGCTTCTCCCCTGGCTGGAAAAGCGACCGCTGCAGGCGCTGGCGCTGGTCGAGTCCTGGCCGCAGCTACTGGCCGTTGTCGACTGGCTGCGCGCACACCCGCGGCCAGGTGTGTACCTGCGCCAGGTCGATGCCCCCGGCGTCGACAGCAAGTTCATCGAGGCGCACCGTGGCGTGCTCACGGAACTGCTGGATCTCGCACTACCGGCCGAATCCATCGATGCTGCAGCCACCGGCGTGGCCGGTTTCGCGCGCCGGTATGGCTTTCGCGACAAGCCCGTGCGCATCCGCTTGCGCACGCTCGACCCTTCCCTGTCCTTGGTAAGCGGCATTCATGGCAGCGTGGATGTCAGCCTCGATGCCGAAGCCTTCGCAGCGCTCGACCTGCCCGTCGAGCGCATCTACATCACCGAGAACGAGACCAACTACCTCGCCTTCCCTGCCCTTCCCCGCGCGCTCCTTATCTTCGGCGCCGGTTACGGCTGGGAATCGCTCGCCGCCGCTCGCTGGCTGGCCACGCGCGAGATCCACTACTGGGGCGATATCGACACCCACGGATTCGCCATCCTCGACGCGCTGCGCGCGCATTTCCCGCAGGCGCAGTCGCTGCTGATGGATCGCGCCACCTTGCTCGCCCACGAGGCGCACTGGGGCGAGGAAACGAGCCCGGTGCGGCGCGAACTCGGCCGATTGAGCAGCGAGGAGGCTGCGCTGTACCGCGATCTCGCCGAGGACCGCATTCGCCCGCGCCTGCGGCTGGAGCAGGAGCGGATTCGCTTCGGATTCCTCGGACGGGTGCTGGGGGTGTCGTGAGCGGCGAAAAGCGCTGCATTCGCGATCCCGAAACCCTGGGCCAGGCTTTGTCGCGCCCAAGGGCGCTCCTACAACGGAGCCGCGGCCTCGGAGCGAGCGGCTGTCCCGCCCGGTGCTGATGCAGGAGCGCCCTCGGGCGCGATTGTGTCTCGCGGCACGTCCTTTTCGTGCCCAAGGGCGCTCCTACCCCGGAGCCGGAGCCTCGGGGCGAGCGGCTGTCCTGCCTGGGGCTTGATGTAGGAGCGCCCTCGGGCGCGATTCAATCTCGCGGCAAGCCCCTTTTCGCGCCCAAGGGCGCTCCTACCGCGGAGCCGGAGCCTCGGGGTTAGCGGCTCTGGGGCTGTGGGAGCGCTTGTCGCGCGACCGGGAGGGGGTTGGACCGATGACCTCGGCAGTGACTCGGCCCTACAATCGCCAAGACGATGACGGCGGATTCGCGGCGTGGCCTCAGGTCCGATCACCCAATTGCTGCGGGCGCGCGCGGCCGGCGACGGCGCCGCCGAGGCGCGCCTGGTTGGGCTGATCTACGACGAGTTGCACCGCCTGGCGGAGCGCCAGATGCGCGGCGAGCGCGCTGGCCACACGCTGACACCGACGGCACTGATCCACGAGGCCTGGCTCCGGCTCTCGGCCGAAGACTCCGCGGCAGCACAGGACCGGACACAGTTCTACGCGCTCGCCGCCCGGCGCATGCGCCAGGTGCTGATCGACCACGCGCGACGGCGTGACGCCGACAAGCGCGGCGGTGGCGAGGCGCCGATCACGCTGTCGCGCGTCGACGCCGAGTCCTCCGCAGGCCAGGACATCGATGCGCTGGCGCTGGAGCAGGCCTTGGCCCAGTTGGAGGCGATGGATGCGCGCAAGGCGCAGGTGGTCGAGCTGCGCTACTTCGCGGGCCTCGAGATGAGCGAGATCGCCGAGCTGCTCGGCATCTCGCGCGCCACCGCCCAGCGCGACTGGGAAGTCGCGCGGGCTTTCCTGCACCACCAGCTCGGCTGATGGACGCGCGTGCCTTGGGGCTGCTCGACGCAGCCCTGACCCGCCCGCCGCCGGAGCGTGAGGGCTTCCTGCGCGATGCCGCCGGCGGCGATCCGGACCTGCTGGCTGACGCCCTCGCGCTGCTGCACGCCCACGGCGCCAGCGCGGGCCTGCTGGAGTCGTCGCGGATCCCCGAGCGCATCGGACCGTGGCGGATCCTCGAACGCCTGGGTGCTGGCGGCATGGGCGAGGTGTACCTGGCTGAGCGTCGTGACGGCGGCTTCGAGCAACGCGCTGCCCTCAAGCTGACCGCGCTCGGCTGGGCGGGACCCGAGGCACTGGCGCGCTTCCATGCCGAACGCGCTTTCCTCGCCCGCCTCGACCATCCCAACATCGCCCGTGTCATCGACGGCGGCACGGCCGGGGATGGCCGGCCCTACGTGGTCATGGAGTACATCGCCGGCGAGCCGATCGACCGCTGGTGTGGCGCGCGCCAGCTCGCGATCCGCCAGCGCATCGAGCTGTTCGGGCAAGTGCTGGCCGCGGTCGAGGCCGCTCATCGTGCACTGATCCTGCACCGCGACCTCAAACCCGCCAACATTCTGGTCACCGAAGCGGGACAGGTGAAACTGCTCGACTTCGGCATTGCCAAGAGCCTGGCCACCGAGGGTGACCTGACGGCTACCGGCCTCGCGCCCCTGACGCCGCAATACGCCAGCCCGGAGCAACTGGCGGGCAAGGCGCTGACCACGGCCTCGGATGTGTACTCGCTGGGCCTGGTGCTGCACCTGCTGCTGACCGGACGATTGCCCCACGACGCCGGCGAGCGCTCGCCAGCAGAGATCGCGGCTGCGCTGCGCACCGCGGTGCCGACACGACCCAGCGCGGCCATCGACACGGCGGCGCTGGCCTTGTCGGCGCGCGAGGCGGCGAACTGGCGGCGCCATCTCGAGGGCGACCTCGATCGCGTGCTGCTGAAGGCATTGGCGATCGACGTCGAGCGTCGTTATGCCGGTGCGGCGGAGTTCGCCGCCGACCTCCAGCGCTGGCTGCAACTGCGGCCGGTGCTGGCGCGCCAGGGCGACCGTGGCTACCGCCTGCGCCTGTTCCTGCGTCGCAACCGGCTGCCGGTGGTGGCTGCGACGGCGGCCGTGCTGGCACTGGCCGTCGGCCTCGCACTGGCGGCCCAACAGGCCATGCTCGCCCGCGCGGAGGCCGCGCGCGCCGCCAGTGCCAATGAGTTCCTGTTGCGCCTGATCGCCGATGCCGATCCGGTGGCCAGCGGTCGCGAACCCAGCCTGAAGGAAGCGCTCGACCAGGCCGTCGCGCGCATCCCGGAGCACTTCGCCGAACAGCCCGACAGCGAAGCCGATGTGCGCCTCGGCATCGGCCGCGCCTACACCAACCTGATGCAGCTGGAGTCGGCGGGAGCGCAGTTCGAACGCGCAATCGCCCTGCGCACCCCCGGTACGCCGGGCTACGCCGACGTGCTGCAGGGCCAGGCCCTGCTGGACTGGACACTGGGACGCACCGACCGCGCCGAGCAGCGCTATCGCGAGGCGCTCGCCGTCTACGCCGCCGATCCGGCGCTGCGCCGCAAGGCGGGCGCGGTCCGCAATGACCTGGCGGCGCTGTTGAGCGACGTCGGCCGCTACGATGAGGCGGTCGAACACGCCCGTGCCGCGGTCGCCGATGCGCGGACCCTCGCGCTGGAATCCGGCGCTCTTGGCGCGCGCCTGGAGAACCTGGGCAGCGCGCTGCAGGGCGCCGGCCAACTGGACGCGGCCGATGCCGTCTATCGCGAGGCGATCGCGGCGCTGGAGCAAGCCCTGCCGCAACGCACCGTCGCGCTGGCCGTCGCGCTCAACAACTACGCGCTGGTCCATCGCGATGCTGGCCGCACGCAGGAAGCGCTGGCCCTGTTCGAGCGCTCGGCGCAGATCCGTGAGCAGGCCTTCGGCCCCGACCATGGCGACCTCGCCGGGCCACTGACCAATGCCGCGCGCATGCGGCTTGCCCTCGGCGACCTCGACGGGGCGAAGCGGGACATCGAGCGCGCCCTGGCGCTCGCCGAAACAGCCTTCGCGCCGGACTACATCGGGCGCGGCCACGTTGCGCTCGCCGCTGCGGAGATCACCGCCGCCGCTGGTGATCCAGCCAGCGCCCGTCGCCATGCGCAGACGGCCCTGGCCGTCTTCGGACGCGCAGATGCGGCGGATCAGGGGTGGATCGAGCGCGCCCGTGCGATCGCCGAAGGCCGCGCTCCAGCGCCTTGAGCTCGCCCGCTCGGCACGGATGAGCAGGCCGCGCAGGCAAAGGCGCGAGATCCCGCGCCTGGACCGCCCGCCGGAGCCCACGCCAGAGGCCGCAGCCGCGCCGCAGCGTGGTCTCGACCGGAAGCCCCAGCGCGACCGGCACCGCTCGCCGCCCGCTGATGCGACACGGCGGCGCGTTTTTGCGCCCTGGGGGGAAACAGCGCGCCGTTCGCGCAGGAGCCCCGCCATGATGCGTCCGTCCAATCCCTGTCTGCCGCGCCGGCTGCTGCCGGCCATCGCCGCGGTTCTGCTGGCCGCCACTAGCACCGCGTCCGCACAAAGCTGCGGCACGGGCGGGTGCGCCTTCTGGGCGACCGAGGTCAACGATTCCTGGTTCAACCCCTTCCGCTGGGGCGGCATCCTGCCCTGGCAGGGCGGCGTGCCAGACCAGAGCGTGACCTGCCGCATCGAACTGGCCGTCCAGGTCGACGTGCTCGGCCAGGGGCAGGCCGCTTCCTGTCACCACCTGCAGTTCAACCACGTCGGTGCGGTGGTACGCGTGGCCGGCTCTTCCTTCCGCTCCGAACTGAACGTGCACGGCACGCAGATGGACAACAACGGCCTGATCCTGATCGGCGGCCAGGACGCGCTGCAGGACTCCAGCCTGATCATCCACAACAACACCAACGCCAACGGCGCCAACGGCCGGATCCGCCTGTCCGCGCCGCCGAATCACGGCGCCTTCCTCTCGCCGATCTCCAACCTGGGCTGGGTGCTGGTGAACTGGCCCAGCCACACCATCGAGGGCAACGGCACGATCCGCGTGCGGCTGCAGAACGACGGCCTGGTCGATGCGAATGTGCCGGGGCGCTCGCTGACCTTCGAGGGCGGCCACAGCGTGGACAACAACAGCCTGGTGCGGGCCCGGGATGGTGGCTCGATCGTCCTGTCGATGTTTAACGGTGACCACGGCTTCCGCCAGTTCGGACTCGGCCGCATCGTCATCGAGGACGGTTCCGGATTGGCGCTGATCGGTGCTGGTGACCAGGGCCTGCGCGGCGGCCGGCTGCAGACCATCGGCAGCGGTGTGGCGACGGTGTTCAGCCAGGGATTCCCGATCGAGGATGTGCACCTGCAAGGCGGTTCGCGGCTGACCTTCTCCGGCAACGCGGGCCTCTTCATCGGTCCGCTTGGCCTGCAGAACGATGGCCTGATCCACACGGGCCCCAGCGGCTTCGTCACCTCGCGTTTCGGCGAGAGCACCACACTGACCGGCACCGGCCGGCTCCAGCTCGAAGGCGGTGCGCTGTCCGCGTTGTTCGGCGGTGGCGGACAGGCGATGATCAATTCCCCCGGACATACCATCGGCGGCTTCGGCACCATCGCGCTCGCGCTGACCAACCGGGGCGAGCTGCTGGCTGATCGCAACGGCCTGAGCAGCGGCCCGGGACAACTCACGCTGCAGACCTCGGCCCAGATCAATGAAGGGACGATGGTGGCCCGCAATGGCGGCACCCTCAGCCTGCAGGGCATCACCCTGGCCCAGGATTCGCTGGGGCTGGTGCGCGCCGAGCAGGATTCGGCGATCGTACTCGAAGGCGCCGCTGCGGTCGTCGGCGGCAGGCTGGCCACCAGCGGCAATGGCGTGATCTTCCCGAACACCTCGGACGCCCGGCTGGAGAGCCTGACGCTGGCCTCCGGCGCCAATCTGACGGTGCCTTGCTCGCGCACGCTGACCCTCGTCGGCACGATCAACAACTCAGGCACGATCACGCTCGACAATGCAGGCTGTGGCCCGAACTTCGCGGTCCTGCGCGGCAGCGGCGCCACGGCACTGGCGCAGTCCGGCGAAGTCCGCCTGCGATCCGACGGTCCGTCGGGCAATGTCACGCTGGAGGGATCGGGCGGCCTGCTGATCCTGGGCTTTGGCCAGGTCCTGACCGGCAGCGGCCGGATCAGCGGCAGCGTGCGCATCGATGGCGCCATCGCCCCGGACCAGCCCTTTGCACCGACCGGCCCGATCGGCACGCTGACCGTGGCCAGTGGCGCCAACCTGAGCCTTGGCAATCTCAACGAGACTGTCCTCGAGTTCGCGGGCCCATCCAGCTTCGACCGCATCACCGGCAGCGGCACGATCCAGCTCGGCGGCCGCCTGATCATCGGCGCGGTCGGCGGCTACGTGCCACCGGTCGGCACCAGCTTCGACCTGATCACCGGTAGCGCCATCAGCGGTCGCTTTCGCAGCGTGGTGTTCCCGCCCGAGTACGCCGGGCTGGATGCGCGCATCGAGGTGCTGGCCGACCGCGTACGCCTGACCATCGTCGCGCCGCTGATGCTGGACGGTTTCGAGGGGACGTAAAGCCGCGGCGGGGATTGGGCCCGTCGGATGGGAGAATCGAACGGGTGCCCGGCAGACCGGGAGCTGAGATCGCCCCCCGGGCGCAGCGACGCGGCTCAACGCCGTCGGCGGGCCGCTGCAGGCTGCCGCGATGACGAAGAATCCACGCAACGCGCCGGTGCGATGCGAGCCCTGTTACGAGGTGTTGCTGGCGCGCCCCGCCCCTGCGCGCCGATACTCCGCTCGCCTCTACCACGGACGTCCGCCTGCATGACCGACATTGCCTGTTCCCGTAGCGCACCCGCCAGTCTCCAGCCTCGGGCCCATCACGTCCTGGCTGCGCTGGCCGCAGCCGTGCTCTTCGGCTCCCAGATCCTCGCACCGGCCGCCGCGCAAACACCGTCCAGTCGGGCGGCCAACGTGTCCGAGTTCAATCCCGTGACGGCGCGCCCCAATGCGGCGGTGATTCCGGAGGGCAGCGCGACCACCACCTTCAACTTTACCGGGGCAGCCCAGAGCTACATCGTGCCGCCCGGCGTGACCAAGGTCCACATCGTTGCTCGTGGCGCGCAGGGTGGCGATGTGACGTTTGTCGGCCCCGCGGACGAGGGCGGCCTGGGCGCGACCATGGAAGGCGAATTCACGGTCGTCCCGGGGAGCACGCTGACGGTGGTCGTCGGCGGCAAGGGTAGTCCCCAGCAATTCACCAGTGGCGGTGGCGGTGCCTCCGGCGTATCCGCCGGGGCCACACCCCTGATCGTCGCCGGCGGCGGCGGTGGCGCCGACTTCCAGGACGTCAATTACGCCGGGCGCCATGCCGTCACCGGCCAGAACGGGCAGCCGGGCAACCAGGGCGGCGGCGCCGGCGGAAGCATGGGCAGCGACGGCAGCGACTTCGTCTACGCCGGTGACAACATCAGTCGCGGTGGCCGCGGTTTCCTCGCCGGCGCCAGCGGCTCCACCGGGGCCAGTGGCAGCTCCGCGAACACGGCGACGACCATCGGCACCTTCGGCCTCGGCGGCGGTGGCGGATCGGTCGGTTCAGGCTGGTGCAACTGTGGCGCCGGCGGTGGCGGTTATTCGGGCGGCGGTGCCGGCAACATCAACACCTCTGGCGGCGGCGGCGGCTCGTTCAACGCCGGTACCAACCAGGTCAACGTCGCGGGCGATAACGCCGGGGCCGGTATCGTCGCGATCACGCCGATGCAGACAACGGCCGACCTTGCCATCACCAAGACCGACGGCGCATCGTCTGCCGTGGCCGGCGCGTCCATCAGCTACACCCTGACAGGCACGAACATCGGCCCCGATGCGGTGATCGGCGCCACGGTGACCGACACCCTGCCGGCCAGCCTGACCGGCGCCACATGGACCTGCGTCGCCGCGGGCGGCGCCACCTGCACGGCCGGCGGCACCGGCAACATCGCCGACAGCGTCAACCTGCCGGCCGGTGGTACCGTGACCTACACGCTGACGGCGACGATCGACCCTGCCGCGAGCGGCACGCTGAGCAACACGGCGACCATCGCAGTCCCCGCTGGAATGACCGACCCTGTCCCTGGCAACGACAGCGCCACTGACAGCAACACGATCACCACCTCGGCCGATGTCTCCATCGCCCTGACCGACGCCCCGGATCCGGTGACCGCTGGCGCCGGTGTGAACCTGGTCTACACCGCGACGCTGACCAACAACGGTCCCTCGGACGCGCAGAACGCGCGCTTCTCGCTGCCGATTCCGGCCGGCACCGTGTTGGTCTCGGCCACCCCGAGTGCCGGTGGTGCCTGCACCAACGTCAGCCCGATCACCTGCACCTGGGCCGGTGCGACCGCACCGATGGGCGTGCGCCGCGCGACGATCAGGGTGTCGATCCCGGCGGCGACGCCGGCCGGCCCGATCTCGGCGACGGCGACGGCCACCAGCGACACCACGGATCCGGCGGCCGCCAACAACACGGCGAGCACGACGACCACGATTGAGTCCT
>JANJUH010000338.1 GCA_024710675.1 Lysobacterales bacterium | reverse complement strand
CGGGTCAGTGATCTATCGGGGCGGCAACTATTCTGACGCGGGGGGGAAGGGTCGAGGCGGGCCGTCTCGAATCATCATCGCGGGCCCTTCGAGAGCCTGTCCTGAGGAGGCGCGAAGCGCCGTCTCGAAGGGCCGGGCCGCGGTCTTCGATCTCGATCCATGACGGCCCGGACTCTTGCTATCCACCCCACAAGGCCGAATACACGATTGCAGCCGATCCGGTCTGTCACGCCTGCCCAGGCTCGGGGGATCCGTGGGCGGCTCCGGAATTCGCGTGTGGGTGAAGGCCTGGATACGGCGGCGGTCAGCGCCATCGTAGGAAGCACGCGCGTCTGGCCGGGGTCGAGGGTGACTTCGGCGGCCCTAGCCTGAGGTCAGGCTTTGTCACCGAAGCCGGTCGGCAGGGCGTGTCTTTGCCCGCCGTTTTGCCTATGACCGAGCACCGATGGGTGGCCAGTCTGGACGGGTACTTTCAGCCTTTACGGGCCGAGGACAATCCGGTTGCCCGGTTGCCCGGTTGCCCGGTTGGCCAGATGGTTCAGCTGAAGAACCGCTGCCGAAAAAGCGCGGCGGACTCCGCAGCTCGAGCGTCTGGTGTTGGCCCTCCGGTCAACGCAATTCTGCGGTCTGCAAACCCCAGCCGTCGGCATCCAGCCGCGCGGTCCACCACAACGTCGGTTCCCCGGGCAGCGTCAGCCAGCGCGACGGGCGCAGCTTGCCGCTGGCTGCGCGGCTTGCCAGCGCGTACTGGATCGCGTTGCCGTGCAGCCGCGCGTACACGCGGACTGCCTCGCCCCGCGCGTCGCTCAGCCGCAACACGATGCTCGCTTCGTCGCCCAGCGTGTTCGCCAGCACGAGCGCCGGGACGCGCTCGCTCCCGGCGGGTCCGTTGACCTGCGCGTCCTCGAAGCCGTCCGCGAACAGCCTATCGAGTCGGTCAAGGTCGGTAGCGCTGTTGTTGTCGCCAACCGGATCCTCGATGGTCGAGTCCGCCGGAAGCGTGAGGCTGGCGGTGTTGGCGATGGTCGCCGGGCTGCCATCGACATTGGCGTAGGAGGTGAAGTTCAACATGCCTCCCACCGGCAAGCTGGCCACCATAACGTCCAGGTCGCGGGCGCCGCCGATCGACGGGCATGCTACGTCGCCCGATGCATCGCAGCTCCACACCACGTCGACCAACCCGGCCGGGATGAGGTCGGTAACGCCGATGTTCACCGCCGCATCCGGGCCGAAGTTGCGCACGATCACCGAGTAAACGAGCAGGTCGCCGGGCTTGTAGATGGACACGCCATTGCTCTTGGTGATCGCCAGATCCGACTGCGCGTACACCCGCGTCTGCGCATGACCGCCGGCATCAGATGCCGCGCCGTTGAAGTTGCCATCGCCGCTGTAGCTCGCGCTGACCGTACGACTGCCGAGAGCGCTGAACGTCAGGGTGCAACTGGTCTCCGGCAGCGTCGCTGTGCAGCTGGATGCGCCGCTGCTCAGCGTTACCGTGCCGCTCGGCGTGCCGGCGCCCGGCGCATCGACGCCGAGCGCGAAGCTGAAGCTAGTCGGCTGGTTGATGCGGCTGGTCGGTGGGCCGCTGACGCTGATCGTCGTGCTGGCCGGATTCACCTGGTGGGTAGCCGTTCCGATGCTGTCGCCGAAGGCCAGGCTGTCGGCCGTGTAGCTCGCGGTCAGCGTCTTTGCGCCGGTGCTGGTGCTGGTCAGCTTGCAACTCGCTATCGAGCTCGGCGTGCTGCCGGCAGTGAGTGTTACCGGACCGCAGCTCGTCGTGCCATCACTGATCGTCACGCTGCCGGTTGGCGACAGCGTCTGCGCGGACACCGTGACGCTCACCGGATACGGCTGGCCGACCACGCTGGGACCGGGAAGGTCGGCGGTAATCGTCGTCGTCGTCGGCTGCTGGTCGTCCTCTTCGAGCGTACCGGTCCCCGTCAGCGAACCTGGCGTGGCGTTGGTGATGCCGGTCAGATTGACGCTGAAGGTCTCGTTGCCTTCGGGCACGGTGTCGCCATTGATCGTCACAGGAATGGTCACGCTCAGCTGGCCGGCGGGGATCGTCACGCTGCCGGACGGAATCGCCACGTAGTCGTTGTCGGCAACCGTGGCCGTGCCATCGGCGGTGGCCCGCGTGAAGCTCACGTTCCTGCCCGAGACCGCCGACAGGCTGACAACGAAGTTCATCGGCGACTGGCCCGCATTGCCCTCGTCCTGACCCGGGCTGGTGATGCCGAGCGTGGGCGTGGCGTCGTCGTCGAGGATGGTGCCGGTGGCGACTGCGGTGCCGAGGCTCACGTTGCCCGTGGCAGTGAGGTCCGAGAGCATCAGCGTGAAGGTTTCGTCGTCCTCGTCAAGCGCGTCGTTGGCGATGTCCACGCTGACCTCCTGGGCCGTCGTGCTGCCGGCCGGGAAGCTGACCGTGGCCCCGCTGACCGGCGTGTAGTCGGCCGCTGTCGCACCGCCGTTCGCACTGTTCAGCGTCAGGCTCACGCCTGAAGCCACCGGGTTGGACAGGGTCACCGTGAACACCATCGGCGAGGTGTCCTCAGCCTGGCTGACCGCAGTCGGCGCGAAACTGACCAGCGCGCTGTCGTTGTCGGTGATCGCCACGGAAAGGGCGGCCACCGCCAGGCCATCGTAGTTCGGATCGCCGCTGGTGACTGACTGGTCGATGGTCGCGGTGTGCGGGCCCTCGACCAAGCCGTCGTCGGTGGCGGTGACAGTGACCGTTTGCGCCACGCTCCAGTTGGTCGGCGTGAAGGTCACGCTGTCCGGCGACACGCTGACTTGCGAGCCCGCGCTGATCGCGATCGTCACATCGGCTGTCGGCTCACTGGTCAGCTTCAGCGTGTAACTGTCGTTCGGTGTCCCTTCGGACACCGCGACGCCCCCTGCCGAAGTGACCACCGTGACATCTGGCGCGGCGTCGTCGTTCTGGATCGTGCCCTGGCCCTGCGGGTCCTGCACCACCGCATTGGACGCATTGGTCAGGTTGACCACAAAGGTCTCGTCGGACTCCCACGTTGCATCGCCGTTTACCGGCACCGTGAAGGTTGCGCTGTTCTCACCCTCCGGGATCGTGACGGTGCCGGAGGTGGACACGTAATCGGATCCGGCCGTCGCCGTGCCATTCGCGGTAGCGAGGTCGACGTGCACACCACCCGTGGGCGCCGGCGCGCTGAGGCTGACCGTGAAGTTGGCATCCGTCGTGCCGCTGTTGCCCTCGATCACGCCGACGTCGTTGATCGACAGTTGCGGGGGAACCGTGAAGGTCAGGTTGAACGACCGGCTTTCGATCGTATCCGTGACCTGGACCGGGATGGCGCAGGTACCGCCGGCCGTGGAGGGAGTGAAGCGCACATCCTGCCCGACTGTTTCGAGGGTGCCGCAGGGCCCGGTCGCTGTCTCCGGGGGCACGGTTGTGGTTAGCGGATCATTGTCGGGAT